>CAMOKZ010000102.1 GCA_946618155.1 uncultured Lachnospiraceae bacterium
GGACCCGGCCAGCAAGGACTGGGCCTTTGAGGCGGGCAGGCGCGCCGTCCAGGCGCACTACGACAGGCTGGGGATCGAGGCGAAGGTCATCGCCGGGGCCTATCCCGGACAGTACCGGACCCTCTATGTGATCCCGGAGCCGGCGCCCCTTGTCTCGGTGATCATCCCGAACCGGGATCACGCCGCGGACCTGGAAAAGTGCGTGCTTTCCCTGCTGGAGAATTCGACCTACGATGCGCTGGAAGTGATCATCGTGGAGAACGGGAGCGGGGAGGAAGAGACCTTTGCCCTCTACCGGGAGCTTGAAGCGCGCGGCAATGTCCGCGTCGTGACCTGGGACCCGGGGGACAGGGGATTCAACTACGCCGCGATCAACAACTTCGGCGTGGGCGAGGCGAAGGGAGAGTTCCTGCTCTTCCTGAACAACGACACCGAGCTGATGGCGCCGGACGCCATCGCCGAGCTGGTGGGCGCCTGCCGCATTCCGGGCGCGGGCGCTGTGGGCGCCAGGCTCTTCTACCCGGATAAGACCATCCAGCACGCCGGCGTGATCATCGGGTACGGCGGACTTGCCGGCCACGCTTTCCAGGGGAAGGCGGACGGCGATCCCGGATATTTCTCCCGGATCATCTGCACCGGCGATTACAGCGCCTGCACGGCGGCCTGCCTGCTGATGAGGACGGAGCTGTTCCGGTCCCTGGGCGGCTTTGACGAGACCCTGGCGGTGGCCTTCAACGACGTCGACCTGTGCCTTCGCGTGGGCGAAGCCGGGTACCGGGTGGTCTACAACCCCTACGCGCGGCTGTGGCACTACGAATCAAAGTCGAGAGGCTACGAGGATACGCAGGAGAAGGTCGTCCGGTTCAACCGGGAGGCCGACCGTTTCCTGGAAAAATGGGGAAGCCTCGTCGAGAAGGGAGATCCCTTCTACAACCCGAATCTTACCCTGGACAGCAATGATTTCGGACTGCGTGTTACTATTCACGGCCGGTCTGGCATCGGGTTCTGACTCGTCGTGCTTGCACGTAAGAGGCAGGTTCTGATGCCAGACCAGGCCTGTGAAACAGGAACCGCCCCCACAGCCTCAGACAAAAGCGCCAAAGGCGCGACAGACGTACGAAGTACGGCTGGTCTGTGGCCTATGGGGGCGGGGCCGTGAATAGTAACGGCTGCGCCGAGGCGCCCGCCCCGGACTGGTCTTTTCGGCCGCTTTGTGCTATACTATACTGTCCTGCTGAAGTTTCCGGAGGATTACTGCATGAACGAAACAAAAAAGAGCCGCCTGGAGGTGCCGCTTAAGTGGTTCCTGATCCTGCACCTCTCCCTGGTGGTCAATTCCCTGGCCGGCACCGCGTCAAAGCTTGCCGGGCGGGAGCCCTTTATGTCCGTCAGGTTTCTGATGCTGTACGGGCTGGTGCTGCTGATCACCTTCGCCTTCGCGCTGGTCTGGCAGCAGGTGCTCAGGCATATGTCCCTGACATTCGCGTTTACCAATAAACCGATCACGATCATCTGGGGCCTCATCTGGGGCGTCACGATCTTTCACGAGACCGTCACGCCGAAGATGATCATCGGCTCGATCGTGATCCTGATCGGCATTATCGTGGGGGTGAGCGGAAATGAACGGGCTGGCTAAATATATGGCGGTCTGGATGATCTCCGTGTTCATCTCTTCGGTGGCACAGGTCCTCCTCAAGGTGGCCGCGAACAAAAAGTATCCCTCCCGGATCCGGGAGTATCTCAATCCCATCGTGATCGTGTCCTACGGGATCTTTTTCCTGTCCACGATCCTGACCATGTATGCGCTGAAATATGTACCGCTGACCATGTCGCCGATCATCGAGCCCTGCAGCTACATTTTCGTGCCGGTGCTCGGCTGGCTGGTCCTGAAAGAGAAGATCAGCAAACGCCGGCTTCTGGGCATGGGGATCATGCTGGTCGGCATCGCGATCTTTTCCATGTGACAACCGCAGGTAAGGAGAAAGCTATGATCGATTTTAACAGACCGCCTTTTACAGGCAGGGAACTTGACTATATCCGCGAGGCTATCCAGAACGGGAAGCTCTGCGGCGACGGAGCCTTCACGAAAAAGTGCTCCGCCTGGATGCAGGAGAAGTTTGACACGCGCCACGTTTTCCTGACGACGTCCTGCACGCACGCCCTCGAGATGGCGGCGTACCTGTGCGACCTCAAGCCGGGCGACGAGGTGATCATGCCCTCCTACACCTTTGTCTCCACCGCGGACGCCTTCGTCCTGCGCGGCGCGAAGATCGTGTTCGTGGACATCCGCCCGGATACGATGAACATCGATGAGAAGAAGATCGAGGCCGCCATCACGGAGCGGACCCGCGTCATCGTGCCCGTCCACTACGCCGGCGTCGCCTGCGCGATGGACGAGATCATGGACATTGCCCGCAGGCATAACCTGATGGTCGTGGAGGACGCGGCCCAGGGCGTGAACGCCTACTATAAGGGAAAGGCCCTCGGCACGATCGGCGATTTCGGCTGCTACAGCTTCCACGAGACCAAGAACTATACCATGGGCGAGGGCGGTGCCCTTGTCTTTGACCGCGACGATCTGCAGGAGGCGGCGGAGATCCTCAGGGAAAAGGGAACGAACCGCAGCAAGTTCTTCCGCGGCCAGATCGACAAATATACCTGGGTCGGCTACGGCTCCTCCTATCTGCCCAGCGAGATGAACGCGGCCTATCTGTACGCGCAGCTCGAGGAGGCGGATAAGATCGACCGCAAGCGCCATCAGATCTACGACTATTACCATGAGGCGCTGAAGCCGCTGGCCGAGGCGGGGCTCATTGAGCAGCCCTTCGTGCCGGACTATGCCAGCCACAACGCCCACATGTACTACATCAAGGTGAAGGATCTGGATACGAGAACGAACCTGATCAGCTGGCTGCGGGAGAAGGGCGTGTGCAGCGTCTTCCATTATATCCCGCTGCATTCCGCTGCTGCCGGCATCAAATACGGCCGTTTCTTCGGCGAGGATGAGTATACGACCAGGGAGAGCGAGCGCCTGATGCGCCTGCCGATGTTCTATAACCTTGATATGCAGGATGTGGAATATACCGCGAAGTGCCTGCTGGAGTACAAAGGCTACTAAAGCATGAAGTTGACCGGACTGATCAGTAAACTGCAGCCCTACAATATCCGCAAGGGGCTCCTTTATCTGCGGCACTTCGGGCCGCGGCAGTTTTTCGTGCGCCTTCTTGAACGGATGGAGCCGGAGGAGGTCCCCTACGGGCCGTGGTTCGAGGACTACCGGCCGAAGGAGGAGGAGCTGGCCCGCCAGCGGCGGCATCGCTTCAAGGACGCCCCCCTGATCTCCGTCGCGGTGCCGGTCTACCGGCCGGATCCCCGGGTCCTTGCCGAGATGATCGACTCGGTGCTGGCCCAGACCTACCCGAACTGGGAGCTGTGCCTGGCGGACGCGGGCGGGGAAGACGAGGCGGTGCGGCAGGTGCTTGGCCGCTATGCGGCGAAGGATAAGCGCATCCGGGTCATGATCCTGAAAAAGAACCGCGGGATCGCGGAGAATACGAACCGGGCCCTCGGCATGGCGAAGGGGGACTTTGCCGGTTTCCTGGACCATGACGACATGCTCGCGCCGGACGCCCTGTATCACGTGGCCTGCGCCCTGGAGAAGGAGCCGGAGGCGGACCTTCTCTATACCGACGAAGACAAATTCCGGGAGAAGGACGGGGAGCATTTTTCCCCCAACCTTAAGCCGGATTTCAATCCGGACCTGCTTCGGTCCAACAATTATATCTGCCATTTCCTGGTGGTGAGAAGAAGCCTTCTGGAAGAGACGGGCGGCCTGCGCGCCGACTTTGACGGCGCCCAGGACTATGACCTCATCCTGCGGTGCAGCGAGAAGGCGAAGAAGATCGTCCACATCCCGGAGATCCTCTACCACTGGAGAACGGGGAGCGGGTCCACAGCGGACAATCCCTTAAGCAAGACCTACGCCTACGAGGCGGGGAAGCGGGCGATCGAGGAGCATCTTGCCCGGACCGGCGTCGCCGGAACAGTCGAGATGAAAAAGGATCCCGGTTTCTACCGGGTGATCTATCCGCCTCAGGGAGAGCCGCTTGTCTCCATCATCATCCCGAACCGGAACGAGAAGGAGACCCTGGAAAAGTGCCTCACCTCCATCCGGGAGAAGACTACCTGGAGGAACTGCGAGGTCCTGGTGATCGAAAACGGCAGCACCGATCCGGCGCTGTTCGATTATTACAAAAAGATCGACGGGAAGGACGGGGTCCGCGTGCTCACGTGGGACAGGCCCTTCAACTATTCCGCGATCAACAATTTCGGCGTACGAAACGCCCGGGGTGAGTGGATCCTGTTCCTCAACAACGACACCGAGGTCGTGACGCCGGGCTGGATCGAAGAGATGCTGGGCGTTTGTCAGCGGGAGGGGACCGGCGCGGTGGGCGTAAAGCTCTGCTACCCGGACGGGACCATCCAGCACGCCGGCATCGTGATCGGGATCGGCGGCGTCGCCGGCAGCCTCTTTGTCGGCATGAAGAAGGAGCGGGGCGGCTACCTGCACAAGGCTGAGCTGATGCAGGACCTGAGCGCCGTGACGGCGGCCTGCATGATGGTGCGCCGCAGCGCCTTCGAGGAGGTGGGCGGCTTTGAGGAAAAGCTGGCCGTGGCCTTCAATGACGTAGACCTTTGCCTGAAGCTCGGCGAGGCGGGATACCTGGTCGTCTACGACCCCTACGCGGAGCTCATCCACGACGAGAGCAAAACGCGGGGCGCGGAGGACACGAAGGAAAAGACCCGGCGCTTCCAGGGCGAGATCGAGTACATGCGTACCCGGTGGATCAGATTGCTTAAGGAAGGCGATCCGTGCTATAATAAACATCTGTCACTTTCCAAGTGGAATTATTCCCTTAAAGCGAGGGGCAAGAAGCGATGAGCGAAGTAACCGTCGTCATACCCAACTGGAACGGCATGCGGTTCCTGCCGGACTGCCTGGCCTCTCTGGAGGCGCAGACCTTCAGGGATTTCCGGGTGATCCTGATCGACAACGGGAGCACCGACGGAAGCTGCGACTATGTGCGCAGCGCCTTCCCTAAGGTGAGGATCCGCAGGTTCCATCAGAATACCGGCTTCTGCCGGGCGGTGAACGAGGGGATCCGGATGAGCCGCAGCCCCTATGTTCTTCTGCTCAACAACGATACGGTGCTGGAGGAGGGCGCGGTGGGCGCGCTCTTATCGGGGATAAAGCGCCATCCCGGCGCATTCTCCTGCCAGGCAAAGCTGGTGCGCGCCGATGACCCGCAGGTCCTCGACGACGCCGGCGACTTCTACTGCGCGCTGGGCTGGGCCTTTCCGCGGGGAAGAGGGATGCCGGCAGGGTCCTTTGACCGGGAGGAGGAGATCTTTTCCGCCTGCGCGGCCGCGGCCATCTACCGGCGGGAAGCGCTGGAAAAGACGGGCCTCTTTGACGAGGCGCATTTCGCCTACCTGGAGGATGTGGACATCGGCTGGCGGGCAAGGACCATGGGGTATACGAACTGGTTCGTCCCGGACGCCGTGGTGCGCCATGTGGGGAGCGGCTCGAGCGGCTCTGTGCACAACGCCTTCAAGGTGGAGCATTCCGCCCGCAACAGCGTACTGCTGATCAAAAAGAACATGCCGGCGGCGCAGGTCATCCTGAACGCGCCGCTGCTTGCGGCCGGCTTTGTCATCAAAGCGGTCTATTTCGCCCGGAAGGGCCTGGGGAAAGAATACATAAGGGGGCTTGCGGCCGGCCTCGGGCTGTCCGCAGAGCCGCGCCGGCCCGGCCGGAGAGACGCGGGGCACTGCGCGCGCATTCAGCTGGAACTGTGGCGCAGCCTTGTGCGCCGCCTGCAGGTGAAGAACCTTGATTAAAGATAATCAGAAATATTTCAACAGGCTGCATGTAGTGCTGGACGCCTTTGTGGTGGCCGTCTCCTACATGCTTGCCTGGTATATCCACTTTAATTTCTTTGTCGATGAGACGGTGGGAGCGCTTCCGGTGCAGACCTATATGTTTGCACTGGTATTTCTGATTCCCTTATTCCTCATTCTCTACTACGCCTTTAACCTGTATACGCCGAAGCGCGTGCAGGGGCGGCGCCTCGAGGCGAGCAACCTGTTCGGCGCCAACGCCATCGGTCTGCTCCTGTTCATGTTCGCCCTGTATCTCTTTAAGCAGACGGACTTTTCCCGAAACATGATCTTCCTGTTCATCGCCCTGAATTACACGGGGTCCCTGGTGGAGCGGAACCTCATCCGCCTCATGCTGCGGGACATCCGGCGCAGGGGAATGAATCAGAAGCACATGATCCTCGTGGGCTACAGCCGCGCGGCGCAGGAGTACATTGACCGCATCGAGGCCAATCCGGAGTGGGGCTACGAGGTGAACGGCATCCTGGACGACGCCGTCGCCGCGGGGACAAAGTACAAGGGCGTGCAGGTGATCGGGACCACGGCCAGCCTCGAATATATCCTGGACAATTACAACATGGACGAGATCGCGATCACGCTGGGGCTGAACGAATACTACAAGCTGCAGCACATCGTGGCCGTCTGCGAGAAGTCCGGCGTGCACACCCAGTTCATCCCGGACTATATGAACATCATCCCGACCAGGCCCTACACCGAGGACCTGCTCGGTCTGCCGGTGATCAACATCCGGCACGTGCCGCTGACCAACACCTTCAATATGATGGCGAAGCGGCTTTTTGACGTGATCGGCTCCCTGGCCTGCATCATCATCTTCTCGCCCCTCATGCTGGTCACGGCGATCGCGGTCAAGACGACGTCCCGCGGACCCCTGATCTTCTGCCAGGAGCGGGTGGGCCTGCACAACAAGCCCTTTAAAATGTACAAGTTCCGCTCCATGGAGATGCAGACGGAGGAGGACGAGAAGCGCGGCTGGACGGTGAAGAACGACCCCCGCGTGACGAAGGTGGGACGCTTCATCCGCAAGACCAGCATCGACGAATTCCCCCAGCTGTTCAATGTGCTGAAGGGGGACATGAGCCTGGTCGGGCCGAGGCCCGAGCGGCCGCAGTACGTGGAAAAATTCCGGGAGGAGATCCCCCGCTACATGGTCAAGCACCAGGTGCGCCCCGGCATGACCGGCTGGGCCCAGGTGAACGGCTACCGGGGAAATACCTCCATCCGCAAGCGGATCGAGCACGATATCTACTACATTGAGAACTGGACGATGGGGTTTGACATCAAGATCCTCATCCTTACCGTGTTCCGCGGATTCATCAATAAGAACGCCTACTGAGCGCCGGTGCGCCTGTGCATGGCGGAAAGGAACTCATTATGAGAGCAAGAAAGAAAAAGACCGGCTTCATCGTTAAGCTGGTGATCTTATGTATCCTCGCGCTGGGACTCTTTGTCTTCACGCGCCTCGGCTCCGTCACCCACCGCAGCCTGAAGGGGCTGGTGACGAACGAGGGCGCCGTCACGGCCTCGGGCTACCGCAACATCGCACTGTTCGGCCTTGATTCCCGGGACGGCCAGCTGGAGGGGGAGACCCACTCGGATACGATCATCGTG
>CAMOKZ010000103.1 GCA_946618155.1 uncultured Lachnospiraceae bacterium
TACGCATCCATATACCGTCCCCCGTTCATGAGGATGGTCTCTCCTGTCATATAATCGCTTCCGCTCCCAGCAAGGAACAGCGCCGCTTCGGCGATCTGCTCCGCAGTGCCCAGTCTGCCGAGGGGCAGTGCGGCGAGGACCTTTGCGCGGTGCTCCGGCGTCCAGGTCTGCGTGATCTCGGTATCCAGCGGACCCGGGCAGATCGCGTTCGCGTAGACATGGTCTTTCGCAAACTCCGCCGCGATGTGGCGGATAACCGCGTTCATCGCCGCCTTGGAGGCGTCGTAGGAAGGACTCGCGCCCTGGTTGGTGTTCTTGGCAGCCGTGGAGGAGATGAAGATGATCTTCCCGTACCTGCGCGCCGCCATCTGCGGGATGCACTTCTGCGCGAGGAACATGGCCGCGGTGACATTGACCTGCATTACCCGGTCCCACTCCTCCGGCGTCATATCCAGGGTCGGACTGCGCAGCGCCATGCCGGCGCTGTAGAGCAGAATGTCTATCCTGCCGGTCTTTTCCAGGGCAAGCGAGCACAGCTGCTCCCCCAGGGCAAGGTCGGCGATATCGCCGGCGAGGGCATCGCATGTGCCGCCCTCCGCCAGGATCTCCTCCCGCAGCGCGGCGAGGCGGTCTTCTCTTCTTCCGGTCGCGATGATATGCGCGCCTTCATGCGCAAAAAGCAGGGCGGCCGCATGGCCGACCCCGCTTGTTGCGCCTGTGATCAGGGCAGTCCTGCCCTCCAGGATCTTCTTATTCATTACGCAGCCTGCGCCTTTCCGCCGATCACCTTTCCGGACACCAGGCAGTACGCGATCAGGGCGATACCTGCCACGATACCGATGATATCCGTGATGCCGCTCGGCAGGATGAAGAGCAGCGCCACCACCAGGAACGCGATGCGCTCCCAGATGGCCAGATCCTTGAACATGTACGCCGCAACCGCAGCCGCGATGCAGAGGGTGGCGAGCAGCAGCATAGCCGCCGCGATCACGATCTCCATCGTCGTACCTTCAAGGATAAGCGCGGGACGATACACAAACATGAACGGCGCGATAAACGCGACGGAGGCGAAGGTAAACGCCTTCCAGCCGGTCTTCCACGCGTTCGCGCCGGCTATGCCGGCCGCGGTGTACGAGGCAAGGCATACCGGAGGCGTGATCTGCGCGATAACGCCGAAGTAGAACAGGAACATGTTGCCGACCAGCGCGATGTTGACGCCTTCCGGCATCGCGTTGTTGAGCAGACCGGTGATCGCGGAGATGAACAGGGTGTTCGCGATCAGGTATGCAGCGACCGTCGGCAGAGCCATGCCCAGCAGGATGCAGCCGAGGGCAGCGATCAGCAGAGCGAGGAACAGAGAGCTGTTGCCCGTCTTGTCGATCATCTTCGCGATCTTGACCGCGATACCGGAACGGACCACGATACCGATCATGATGCCGCAGGCCGCCGTCGGGATGGCGATGTTCGCCGCCTGGCGGATGCCGTCCATCAGGGTGTAGAGGAACTTCTTCGGGGTCATGCGGGTCTCTTTCGCGATCATGCTGATCACGATGGAGATGACCGTGCAGATCAGGGCGGATCTCGGGATGGAGGTACCGCGGATGATCAGGAAGACCAGGATCACGATCGGCAGCAGCCTGTAGATTCTGGGCAGTACCGGCTTCGTATCTTTGGCAACGCCGGCCACACGGCCGATCTTGCGCTTTCTGGCGAT
This sequence comes from uncultured Lachnospiraceae bacterium, assembly GCA_946618155.1. Classification (GTDB taxonomy): domain Bacteria; phylum Bacillota; class Clostridia; order Lachnospirales; family Lachnospiraceae; genus CAMOKZ01. The sequence goes on from CAMOKZ010000103.1 coordinate 1,715, forward strand.
CAGGTGGACCAGGATGTAGGCAGATCCGAAATAGGCGACTGCAGGGATGACCGCGGCAGCCGCGATGTTGATGTACTGCAGGCCGATCATCTCAGCCATGATGAACGCGCCGGCGCCCATGATGGGAGGCATGATCTGTCCGCCCGTGGAGGCAACGGACTCAACTGCACCGGCTTCCTCGGGGGAATAACCGGTCTTCTTCATCAGCGGGATCGTGAATACGCCCGTGCTGGACACGTTCGCAACTGCAGAGCCGGAGATCATGCCCATCAGGCCGGAGGAAATGACCGCAGCCTTGGCGGGACCGCCGACCGTCTTGTTGGAAAGCTTCAGTCCGGCATCGATCAGGACGGCGCCGCCGCCGCAGTTCGCAAAGAAGGAACCGAACAGAAGGAAGTAGAACAGCGTATTCAGGGATGTGCCCAGAGGCGAACCGAAAATACCGTTCGTGCCGAGCATCAGGGTCTCGCAGAAGCGGTCAAAGGAAATACCCTGGTAGTGCATCACGCCCGGGATAAACTGGCCGAACCACGCGTAGCCCATGAAGAACACGATGACGCCGAACAGCGCCACACTGACGACGCGGCGCACTGCCTCGAGAATGGTGATGATCAGGCATACGGCAACGATCTGTTCCTGCACCGTCACCGGCGATACGGAGTACATGCGGTTGTTCAGGTACTCGGCGTGGGTGATGAAGTACTGCAGGACAAACGCGACCATGGCGATCAGGATCGCATCGATGACCCAGAGCCATTTTTTCTTATACTTGTCGGCCAGCGGGTTCATCAGGAACACGACGAACAGCGCCAGGCACATGTGCAGCGGCAGCTGGAACCACGGCTCAAACGGTCTGTACAGCTTGATCCGCAGCTGGAACAGGAGCCAGAAGATAGAGATCGCGGCAAGTACCCAGAATCTCCATTTCGGCATCGCCCTGATCATTTTTGCGATCTTGGTGTCTTCATCTTCTTCGTTTGCAAGCTTCTGGGCGAGATCGTCAAAACCCGACCCCGCGGCTTTCTTTTCTGCCATAATGTTTTCCTCCCGGTCCCGGCAGGACCAAAACGATCTGACCACACTGCCGTGATTCGCGAAATAAGCTGCCGCGCGGCTGATCAGTAAAGATGTTTCATCATGATCCGGCGTGGCAGCTTATTCTTTTACAGTGCAGATCTAGCGGTAAGCAAACTTACCGGTGCATCCGGACTTCTCCGGAAATTACTCCATGTAGCCTGCCTCTTTGTAATATCTCTCAGCGCCGGGATGAAGCTCAAGGCCGGCGATCTTCTCGGGCTGCCAGCAGGTTTCGGGATCCCAGCCGGACAGGGAAGCGAAGGACTCGACCAGAGCGTCGCGGTTCTCAGTAAGGATCTTGGTGATCATGTAGACCGTGTCGTCATCCAGCTCGGCATTCGCGAACAGGCAGTCCGGGGAACCCGGCAGATGCAGCTCTTCGGTCTGGCCGCTGAAGGAGTTGGCCGGAACCGTGATGAGGTCGAAGCCCAGCTCATCCTGGAACCACTGGCACATCTCATCGCTCCACTGCAGGAAGGTTACATCAACGGTAGAAGCGATCTGCGCCATGGTGGAGGAAGCGGAGGAGGTGTGGTCGATGTAGAAATCGATCTGGCCGTCAGCCAGCGCATCCGCGTTCTGGTCGCCGCCCTGGTTCGTGATGGAACCGCCCCAGCTGTTCAGGTCTTCCTCGGTCACGCCGAAGTACTCAAGGATACGATAAGCGCCTTCTGCGTCCATGGAGCCCTTGGCGGAGCAGCCGATGCGCAGCGGGAGCTTCTGTTCGAAGATCTCCTCAAGGGAGGAAACGCCGTACTTCTCAAGGAAAGCGTTGGAGATGCAGTTGATGTAGCAGACCTGGGTCAGGCCGCCGATGACTGCCTTATAGCCGTCCGTAGGCGGATTGCCGAGGGTGCCGGTCTCCATTGCCCACTTGGCCGGAGCCGCGTTCGCGAAGGAAAGGTCAACGCCGTTCGCCTTGAAGATGTAGGGAGCGCCCATGCCGCCCGGATAGGACGGATCTACGTTAACGGTGCCGAAGCCGCCGTTTTCAAGGACCTTGCTCATTTCAACGATGATGTTGTAGGTGCCGGAACCGACAGCGTCGGACCAGAAGTTGAGCTCAACACCGCTGACATCCGGAGTCTCCTCGGCAAACGCTGCCGTGCCGGTCATCAGCATGGATGCGGTCAGGAGAGCTGCCGCGATCTTCTTGAACATACTCTTTTTCATAACATCCTCCTTACAGACAGTTTCATTTTGAAATTAATCCTTCCCGGGATACCTTCATTATAACAAACCCGCACCGGCTTACAACGATTTGCGCCCGCCGGTTTTGTATCACTTTGAAACAATCGAAGGGTTTTTGATCAGTACAGACCCTTCTCCTTGTTCTCTGCAAGCACCTTTTTCAGGGCTTCCAGCGCCTCGTCGGACAGCTGGTTGAACGGCGCGCGGCAGCTTCCCACCGGATTGCCGAGCAGCTCCGTCGCCTTCTTGATGATCGTGTTCGGGTTGCCGAGCTTGATCACGTCGCCCAGGGACATCACGCTGTCCTGCCAGCGCTGCGCGCCCTCAAGGTCGCCCGCCGCGAAGCAGTTGTAGATGCTGGCCATCGTGTGGGGATAGATGTTCGCGCGTCCCGCGATGCCGCCGGCGCCGCCCGCCATCAGGCATTTCAGGATGAGGCCGTCGTTACCGGCCAGGACCGCGAAGTCCTTATCCTTCGTCAGGTCGATGTAGGCCTTCAGGTTGTCGAAGTTTCCGGAGGAATCCTTCGCGCCGACGATGTTGTCGATGTCGGCAAGGCGCGCCACCGTCTCCGGCTCAAGGGCGTTGCCCGTGCGCATCGGGATGTTGTAGAGCACGATGGGCATGTCCACCGCTTCCGCGATCCGCTCGTAGTGCGTGTAAAGCTCGGCCTGGCTGGCCTTCGCGAAGGACGGGGTGATGATGCTCAGCACGTCCGCGCCGGCGTCCATCGCCATCTTGCTCTGCTCGATCGTCTCCTTCGTGGAGATGCAGCCGGTGCCCGCGTATACGGGGACTCTTCCCGCCGTCTGGTCGATGACGGTCTTCAGGACAAGCTCCTTCTCCGCGCCGTTCAGGATGTAGCCCTCACCGTTCGTGCCGAAGCAGAACAGGGCGTGCACGCCGTTTTCGATCTGACGGTCCACCTGCCTGCGCAGCTCCTCCGTGTTGATGGACTCGTCCTCATACATCGGCGTTACGATAGGCGGGATAATTCCCTTGATCTCGACCTTTTTCATTTTTCATCCTCCTTATTATCCGCAAACATTCTGCCAAGCCGGAGCAGCAGCTGCTCGTCCCCGAAGCCGCCTGACTTGGTCAGGACGTACTGCCGCTTTCCGCGCACCGTAAATTCTGTCAGGATCACGCCCGGGCTCACCTCCGCCAGCGGCGCGAGTGCTGTGATCCCCATGCGTGTCATCGTGTGGAAGAGCACGTCGCCGCCGGTCAGGAGCAGGATCCGCTCCGGGCAGCGCGCGATGATCTCACCGGCAAGACCGGCCAGCGTCTCCGCGATGGTGCTGCCTACCGTCCACACATCCATGCCGAGCTTTGCCCCGGCGTCCGCCGCCCGCTCCTCATCCTGTGAGTCGCAGGTGTCGATGATAAAGCAGCTGTTCGCCGACACCGCCGCAAGCAGGGCGTCGACCTTTTCCGCCCCCTCCGGGCGGGAAAGCAGGTCTGTCAGCTTCTCCCGGTTGTCCAGCCGCCGGTATCCGAACCCGGCCGCCCTGGCCGCCCTGATCTGCCGGCAGGTCACCTCGTTGACGCTGCCGCTGATCATCAGGAAGCCCGGCCTGTGCGACGGGATCCCGGGAGCAAACGTCCCGTAGGAGAGGCTCCGTCCCAGGCTGGCCGCAAGTCCGGCGCAGCCCGCCATCAGGACCGGGCCGTCCTCTTCGCGGATCTTCCGCGCGAGCGCAGCCGCAGCCTCGTCCAGCTCTTCCTTTGTTTCCGCGTTGTAGACAATGATGCCTTCCCCGTCGTCCTCTGCCTGTGCGCAGTCCCGCACGCAGACGGGCGCGCCGCACTGCCTGGCCAGGATCGCCGGCACCGCCGATTCCGTGATCGGTTCAAAGGGATCCTTCCCGAACACGCTCTCGGCCGCCGGCTGTCCGCCGATGTAGAGCACGCCGCCGCGGACCACCCTGTCCATCGCCGGCAGAGCCGGGAGGAAATGGACGCAGGTGCCGCCCGAGGTGCGCAGCATTGCCTCGATCTCGGCGCCCGCGTTCCCGCGCAGCGCCGAATCTGTCTTTGTGTAAAATACCCGGATCCCGCTTTCGACCGCCCGTTCGACGATTCCCTGCGTGATCTCCGCCGCCTCCTGCGGCGGTCTGTGTCTGGTCTCCTTATCGATCACCAGTACCTGGACCTGCTCCTTCGCGAAATCACAGTCCGGATCGGTGACGACCCTGGTCACCGCCCCGCTTTTCGCGAACTGTATACCGGTATCCAGCGCGCCGGTAAAATCATCTGCCATTACCAGCATCTCGATCTTCACGCGCGTTTCCTCCGTTTTTCCTATTGTTCTTTTCGGCAGATATGCCGGAGGCGCAAATCAGGCGGCGATCAGTTCTTCGCCTGTTTCGCGAGCGCCATGCGTACCGCGTAATCCATCGCGTTGACCAGGCTCAGCTGGTTCGACGTGCCGTCACCGGCAAGATCCTCTCCGGTCCCGTGGTCGACGGAAGTGCGGATGATGGGCAGGCCGAGCGTGATGTTCACGCCGGCGACCGCGTCCCACTTCTTCAGCTCCTGATTGTAGACAAAGCCCTTCACCTTAAGCGGGATGTGGCCCTGGTCATGATACATGGCGACAACAATATCATACCATCCGCCAAGTGCCTTCGAAAAGATGGTATCGGGGGGAGTCGGCGCCTTCTCGGGGATGAGGATCCCCTCCGCCAGCGCTTCGTCGATGGCCGGCTGGATCTCGTCGATCTCTTCGCGTCCGAACAGGCCGTGCTCGCCGCAGTGCGGGTTAAGTCCCGCAACGCCGATCTTCGGCTGCTCGATGCCCAGCGCCTTGCAGCCCTCATTCGCGATGTGGATGCACTCGAGGACGCGGGCCTTCTTCACCCGGTCACAGGCCTCACGCAGGGAAACGTGGGTCGAAACGTGGACGACGCGCAGGTTGTCGTGCGCGAGCATCATCGTGTAGTGCGCGGTGTTCGTGAACTCGGCGTAGATCTCGGTATGTCCGGAATAGTGGTGTCCGGCCATGTTGATGTGCTCCTTGTTGAGGGCGTTCGTCACGGTGGCGTCCACCTCGCCCGCCATCGCCATCTCGATGACGCGCTTCACATACTGGAACGCGCACTCACCGCACATCGTCTCGCTCACCCGGTAAGCCTCCTTCAGCTCTTCGGGGCTCATCACGGCGGCCAGCGCCTCCCTGTCCCTGCGGTAATGACGCTTCGTGATGTCAATGATGCCCATGTCCAGAACGTCCACCGTCCCGCAGACGAATTTGGCCTCATCCACGGAAGCGACCGGGTTGATGACCAGCCCCTCTGCGCCCGGGACGATCTTCTTCGCCTCTTCCAGGCAGACGGCGTCGCCGACGATCAGCGGACGGCACTTTTCATAGGCGGCCGGATCCATCAGCGCCTTGAGCGTGATCTCCGGACCGTTGCCGGACGGATCCCCCATCGTGATGCCGAGGATCGGTCTTGCCGCCCTGCTCTCTCCTTTCTCCATGCCCTGCTGTCTCCTTTCTTCTCGCTTT
>CAMOKZ010000104.1 GCA_946618155.1 uncultured Lachnospiraceae bacterium
GGTCCGCAGCAGCTCGTGCTCCTCCTCGTAGGGGCCGGGGGTCGCGGAGACGAACAGGATCTGGTCGATCCGCTCCTCAAACTCGGCAAAGCTTAAGGGCCGGTTATCCTTCGCGGAGGGCAGGCGGAAGCCGTAGTCCACCAGGGTGCCCTTGCGGGACTGGTCCCCGTGGTACATCGCCCGCAGCTGCGGGATGGTCATGTGGGACTCGTCGATGATGATCAGATAATCGTCCGGGAAGAAATCCATCAGGGTATGGGGCGTCGCGCCGGCGGGCAGGCCCGCCAGATGCCTCGAGTAGTTCTCTATGCCCGAGCAGAAGCCCGTTTCCCGCAGCATCTCGATATCATAGTGGGTGCGCTCGCTGATCCGCTGCGCCTCCAGCAGCTTGTCCTCGCTGCGGAAGTACCGCACCCGCTCCTCCAGCTCGGCTTCGATGGCCTTGGTCGCCTCGAGGATCTTGGGCATCGGGATGACATAGTGGGAGGCCGGGAAGACCGCGATGAAGTCCAGCCCCCTGCGGACCTGGCCCGTCAGCACGTCGATCTCACTGATCCGGTCGATCTCGTCCCCGAAAAACTCCACCCGGTAGGCGTAGTCGTCCGCGTTGGCCGGGAAGATGTCCAGCACATCCCCCTTGACGCGGAAGCTGCTTCGCCGGAAATCCATGTCGCCGCGCTCATACTGGATGTCCACCAGCTTCCGGATGATCTCGTCCCGGTCGCGGGTCTGGCCCTGGCGCAGGTAGATCACCATGTCCTTGTAGTCCACCGGGCTGCCCAGACCGTAGATGCAGGAAACGCTGGCCACAACGACCACGTCCCGCCGCTCCACCAGGGAGGCGGTGGCGGAGAGCCGCAGCTTGTCGATCTCGTCGTTGATCGCGGAGTCCTTGGCGATGTAGGTATCCGAGGAGGGAATGTAGGCCTCCGGCTGGTAGTAATCATAGTAGCTGACAAAATATTCCACGGCGTTCTCCGGGAAGAACTCCTTGAACTCCCCGTAGAGCTGGGCCGCCAGCGTCTTGTTGTGCGCGATCACCAGGGTCGGCCGGTTCAGCTCGGCGATCACGTTCGCCATGGTAAAGGTCTTGCCGGAACCGGTCACGCCCAGCAGCGTCTGGCACTGGTTGCCCTCCCTGAAGCCGTCCGCCAGCGCTTTGATCGCCTGCGGCTGGTCTCCCGTGGGTTTATATTCCGAATGCAGAACAAAGTGATCCATCTTTTCCTCCGAATCGTAAGGAGCGGCGGCAGAAACCATTTCTGCCCCGCCGCTCCCCGGTCATCCGGCCGCAGCCGGCTATGCTTCTCAGCCGTGCAGGCCCCTCGCCTGCCGGTCCATGTCCTCCACGACGATATCATAGATCTCGCCGAGCGTAGCGCAGTACTCCAGGACCTTCCAGGGTTCATTGGTGTGGAAATGGATCTTGATCAGTTCTTCGTCGCCCACCGCCAGCAGGCAGTCGCCCTTGAAATTCTCGACGAAATAATCGTTGATCTCATCCTCGTCCAGGTTTTCTCCCTCGATCAAAAGCTGGGTATCATAGCGGAATTCAAGCATGTCTCTTTCTCCTTTTGCAACAAAATGAAACGTTTTATTGCCGGATATTCTATTTGTCCCTCCGGCGAAACACTGTTATAATAAACCTGTTCCCGCCGCATGCGGCGGTCCCATCCTTTCCCTGTCACGGGCCTTTTCGCCCGCCTATCCTGACGGAGGTAGATCATCTCATGAAACGTCACGTCCGCAGCCGCCTGCGCGATCTGCGCATCGAGGCTCACCTTACCCAGGCACAGCTCGCCGAGATCCTCAGCATTGAACGCGCGACCTACTGTAATTACGAGAACGAAACGCGGACCCCGCCGGTCGATATCCTCATCCGCCTTGCGGAGCTCTATCACGTTTCCGTGGACTATCTGCTGCGCATCAAGGTTCCCGCCGGAGCCGGCGCCAGGCCTCTCCAGGGCCCCCTGTGCCTGGAAGAACAGTCCCTTCTCTCTTCCTTCCGCGTGCTTTCGCCCGAGGGCAGGACCAGTGTGCTCAACTTCGTGGCCTACACCAGCGCCGTGGACACCTACGGTCTTTACTCTCTTCCGTCCCAGCAGTAAGTGCACAGCTCATCCCTGCCGATTCCCACCGACGCGACCAGATCGTCCAGCCGGTTGAAGCGCAGCGAGGTAAAGCCGAGCCGTTTGCCGATCTCCTCCACCATTCTGCGGTAGCGGTCGGAATCCGGGTTCGCGTAGTCCTCCAGCACGGTGCGTTCCACCGCTTCTCCCTCCTCCTCGCAGACGACCTGTCTGGCGATCAGCTCCATCTCGGAGGTGGAGCGGGAGAAATTGATGTACTTGCAGCCGAACAGCAGCGGCGGGCAGGCCGGGCGCACATGCACCTCTTTCGCCCCGCTGTTGTAGAGGAACTCCGTCGTCTCGCGCAGCTGCGTGCCGCGCACGATGGAATCGTCGATCAGCAGGAGCCGCCGGTCCTGGATCAGCTCATGCACGGGGATCAGCTTCATCTTCGCGATCAGGTCCCGGCGCGCCTGGATGGTCGGCATGAAGGAGCGCGGCCAGGTCGGCGTGTATTTGATGAACGGTCTCGAGTAGGGCACGCCCGACTCGTTCGCGTAGCCGATGGCGTGGGCAATGCCGGAGTCCGGGACGCCCGCCACCATATCGATCTCATTCGATGTCATGCCGTCGCGCCTTGCGAGCAGAGCGCCGCAGCGCTGCCGCATGCCCTCGACGGAGACGCCCTCGTAGGAAGAGGCCGGGTAGCCGTAGTAGACCCAGAGGAAGGCGCAGACTCTCTTCTTTCCGCCCGGCGCGGCCAGGGTGGTCACGCCCTCGGGCGTCATCACGCAGATCTCTCCGGGCCCGAGCTCCTTGTAGTCATGATAGCCGATATTCAGGTAGGCAAAGGATTCAAAGCTTGCGCAGAACCCTTCCTCCTTCCGGCCGATCACCAGGGGCGTCCGCCCGTAGCGGTCGCGCGCGCAGTAGATCCCGCGCGGCGTCAGCAGCAGCAGGGTCATGGAGCCTTCTATCCGCTCCTGCGCGTACCTGATTCCCTCCACCAGGTTATCCTTGGAGTTGATCAGCGCGGCGACCAGCTCCGTCGCGTTGATATCGCCGCCGCTCATTTCCAGGAAATGTGTACTGTTATGCCCCAGGACCTCGGCGGCCAGCGCGTCGCTGTTGCTGATGCGGCCGACGGTGGTAATGGCGTAGGTCCCGTGATGTGAGCGCACGATCAGGGGCTGCGGCTCATAGTCCGAAATGCAGCCGATCCCGAGGCAGCCCTTCATTTTTGTGATATCGTGCTCAAATTTAGTCCGGAACGGACTGTTTTCAATGTTGTGGATGGCTCGGTTAAAGCCGTCTTTACCGAACACGGCCATGCCGGCTCTTCGGGTTCCCAGGTGCGAATGGTAGTCTGTCCCGAAAAACAGATCAAAGATACAGTCATCCTTCAGTGCCGATGCAAAAAATCCGCCCATAAAATTCCTTTCATTGCGATACTGCCTTCGCAGCCGGCCTACTCTCTTCCTCCTGTTTTCTCTCTTCTCTTAAGCATGCATGATTATACCATGCTTTCCCTTTTTTGTCTTTATGAAAATTGACGGTACGGACCCGCCTCTCCGTTGCCGCCGTGGACAAAATATGATACGATGGGAAAAACAACCGCCACAGAAAGAAGAGAATGCGCCATGAACAGTCTTCTGTTTGGTTATTCCGGCATCGTGTCGAACCCCGGCCGTGCCCTTGCCTATGTCGCCGCGGCCATTATTCCCGCCGTCATCCTGCTCCGCTTTATCTGGAACCGGGATTCCTGGGAGAAGGAGCCGCCGGAGCTTCTCCGCTCCCTGCTGCTGCGCAGCGCCATCTCCGTCGCGATCGCCTTTATCCTGGAGTGGGTCTTCGGCTACTTCATGGAGGCCTGCATTGATTACATGCGGATCTCCTATGAGCAGGGCTATTATATGAAGGTCTGCATCATCGAAGCGGTCATGGTTGGTTTTGTGGAGGAGTTCGCGAAGGATATCGTCCTCTTTAAGCGGACCTGGAACGATCCCGCCTTTGACTTCCGCTTTGACGCGATCGTCTACTCCGCCTTCGTCTCCCTCGGCTTTGCCGCCATCGAGAACGTCAAGTACGTCTTCTCCTACGGCATCAGCGTTTCCCTGCCGAGGGCGCTGCTGGCCATCCCCGGCCACCTCGGTTTCTCGGTCATCTTCGGTTACTTCTACGGAAGGGCCAGGCATGAGGCAAACGGCGGAAGGGACGGGCTCGCCCGGACGAACCTGCTCATCGGCTATCTGCTCTCCGTCGCCGCCCACGCCTTCTACGACGCCTGCGCGATGATCGGCACCAGCACCTCCATGGGAATCTTCTATGTTTTCGTCGCAGTCATGTATTTGTTCCTGTACCGTCTGATCAAACGGGAATCGGCGACGAACGACTACATCTGAAAACAGCGGCAGCTCCCGGAGACCCGGAAGCTGCCGCTTCTTTTTGGATTATCTTCTTTTTCTGTCCTGTCCTTCTTTATCTCCGGCTTTTCGCTGTTTCCGGCCTTTCTCAGACTCTGCTCAGAGCCACGAGGGCATCTTCGCCTCCTGCGCCGGCCGCTGCCGCACCTGCATGCGCATCTCCGGGTCCAGCGCCTCCATCGTCTTCTCCACCGTGGTCAGGACCATGTTCATCGTGTCCGGCCTGGCCGGCAGACCTCTTCGGGTCGCCCAGTCCACAAAGAAGAACGCGTAGTGGTACTCATAGCCCACCTCTTCCTCCAGCCGCAGCACTGCTCTCCAGGCGCCCGTCCGGTAGATGAGGGCTGCTTTTCCCTCCGCCTCCTCGATGCGCACCCGGGAGGAGCCGTAGTCCGCCGCCAGCAGGGCTTCCTTCACCGCGGGGTATTCGACCTCCCGCAGCCTGAACACCTCCGCCCGGTCCACGAACTGCAGATCCCGCACGCGGAGCTTTCCCTCGCTGAGCAGGCGGTTTCCCTGTCTGCGCGCGATCAGGGCGATTCCGGCAAAGATGGCCAGAATAATGACCAGGGTAAGTACGATCGCCATCAGTCGATCTTCTCCATCATTTCCATCAGCGAATCGCGGATCTTCGCGTTGACATCAAGGGCTTCCTGCCTGGACGAGCCGCAGGAGTAGAAATAGAACTTGATCTTCGGCTCTGTCCCGGAGGGACGCACCGCGAACCAGCTGCCGTTCTCCAGGAAGAAGCGCAGCACGTTGGACGCGGGGATATCTTCATATCCGTCGATATAATCGATCACCTTGTCCACACGGTAACCGCCCACGTTCCTGGGCAGGTCTGCCCGCAGCGCGCTCATCATGCGGCTGATCCGCTGCGCGCCGGCGATGCCCTGCAGCACGAGATTCGGCTCATCCTCGGCGAAATAGCCGTATTTTGCGTAGATATCCTCAAGAACGTTCCAGAGGGTCTTGCCCTGGAGGCGGTAGTACGCGGCGGCCTCCGCCACGAGCATACCGGCGCTGATGCCGTCCTTGTCCCGGATGTCCTCGCAGGCGGCGTAGCCCACAGACTCCTCATAGCCGAACAGATACCGGTATCCGTTCTCATGCAGGAAGGGGATGCGCCCGCAGATGTTCTTAAAGCCTGTCAGCGCCTCGAACATCTTCACGCCGTAGGCCTCGGCGATGATGGTGCTGAGCGTGCTCGTCACGATCGATTTGACCATGGCGCCGTTTTCGGGAAGCGTTCCGGCGCTCTTATGGCCTTCCAGGATATAGTTGACCAGAATATATCCGGTCTGGTTGCCGTTGAGCGGGATGTACTCGCCCTCGTCATTGCGGATCTCAATGGCGAAGCGGTCGCTGTCGGGATCGGTCGCCATCAGCAGCTCCGCGCCGACCTTGCGGCCAAGAGCCTCACTCATCGCGAAGGCGGCAGGGCTCTCTGGATTCGGGTAGCCGACTGTGGTGAAATCCGGATCCGGCAGGCGCTGCTCTTCCACGATGTGCCAGTTCGTAAATCCTCTCTCCCTCAGCATGGTCGCGAAGGGAACGGAGCCGGCGCCGTTGAGCGGCGTATAGACCAGCGGGATGGAAAGATCCAGCTCGTCCCCGCTGTGGATGGCCAGGCTCTCCACCTTGTCCAGGTACTCTCTGTCATACTCCTCGCCGAGCACGACGATCCTGCCCGCTGCCGCGCCCTCCTCGAAGCTTCCGTAATGGATCCCGGAGAAATAGTCGAGGGCGCTGATCTGGGCGTACATGCCGTCCGCGATATCGCTGGAGACCTGGCAGCCGTCCTCCCAGTAGGCCTTATAGCCGTTGTATTCCTTCGGGTTGTGGGAGGCCGTGATGTTGATGCCCGAGATGGTGCCGAGCCGGCGCACCATAAAGGCAAGCTCCGGCGTGGGGCGAAGGTCCGGGAAAACATAGGCCTTGATCCCGTTGGCCGCGAAGATGCCGGCCGCCATCTGGCTGAATTCCTTGGAGAAATACCTCGGGTCATGGGCGATCACGACGCCTCTGTCCATCGCCTCCTGCCCGTAGCCTCTGATGAAGTTGGCAATGCCCTGGGTCGCCCTCGCCACCGTGAAGCGGTTCATGCGGTTGGTGCCGGCGCCGAGCTTGCCGCGAAGGCCGGCCGTGCCAAAGGCAAGATCCTGATAAAATCTGTCCTCGATCTCCTCGCTGTTCCCCGCGATCTGCGCGAGCTCTGCGCCCAGCGGATCATCCGCTCCGATCTGTTCTTTCCAATAGCTGTATCGTTCCTGTGCATCCATAGAGAAATCGTCTCCTTTCCCGTATTCAGGACCGTCTCCGAACGGTCCGCGAAGCCGTTTCCGATGCCCTATATTATACCACGATACACGTTTCAAGTCGAGAAGAGCAGATCCCGGCACGCACGGATGCTATTTCTTTGCCAGCCATCCGCGGAAGATGCCGCCCTCCAGCAAAGAGATGATCACGAAAAAGATATCGGCAAACAGGATGAACACAAAGGACGGGATCAGGATACGGGTGTATTTCTTCCCGAAAGCCGCTCCCTTCCCTATCGCTCTGCCCATGCCGGAGAGGTAAAACAGCACGCCCAGGTTGAAATACAGCAGCAGGGCCGTGCTTTCCGCAAAGCTCAGCCAGGCATCCTTCGGGAAGAAATCGCCGGTATGTACCGCGCTCAGCACGGTATTGAGCACCAGCAGCGCGATTTGAACGATGAAGAGTATCCGGGTCACGTTCAGCATGACACCGCCGCCGATCCCTACGCCGCCGCCCCAGTCAAGCCCCGTCCGCGCACAGAAGTTTTCAAACACCTGCATCAGCGGTTCGTTCTGCTTTCCTTCGATAAAGCCGTTGTTGGCGATACAGTAGACCCGAAGCTTCAGGCCGTTCCCGCGGCAGAAGGCTTCCATCTCCTGCAGAAAGCGCAGCACGTGGGACGGAACGCCGTCCACATAGAGCGGCAATCCGAACACCACCGCCTG
>CAMOKZ010000105.1 GCA_946618155.1 uncultured Lachnospiraceae bacterium
AAGGCGCTGATCGCCTCACGCAGGGGAGTGAACCACTTGCCTTCGTAAACGACCTGTGCCATCTGGCTGCCGAGTTTCTTCTTGGCTTCCATGGTGTCGCGGTCGAGGGTGAGCTCTTCGAGCTGCTCGTGGGCTGCGGTCAGGATGGTGCCGCCCGGGGTCTCATAGACGCCGCGGCTCTTCATGCCGACCACGCGGTTTTCCACGATATCCACGATGCCGATGCCGTGACGGCCGCCGATCGTGTTGAGCTCGGTGATGATCTCGGAGACTTTCATCGGCTTGCCGTTCAGCTTCACCGGTACGCCTTTTTCAAAGGTGAGAGAGACTTCCTCGGGCTTGTCCGGCGCCTTCTCGGGCGGAACGCTCAGGACCAGCATGCGGTCGTAGACCGGCGCCTTGGCCGGATCTTCCAGCTCGAGACCCTCGTGGCTGATGTGCCAGAGGTTGCGGTCACGGCTGTAGCTGTGGCTCTGGTCGAAGGGAAGGTCGATGCCGTGGGCGCGGACGAAGGCGTACTCGTCGTCGCGGGACTGCATGGTCCATACATCGGTCATACGCCAGGGCGCGATGACCTTCAGATCCGGCGCCAGGGCCTTGATCGCCAGCTCGAAGCGGATCTGGTCGTTGCCTTTTCCGGTCGCGCCGTGGCAGATCGTCGTAGCGTTCTCTTTGCGGGCGATCTCGACCAGCTTCTTCGCGATGACCGGGCGGGCCATGGAGGTGCCCAGCAGGTATTTGTGCTCATAGACAGCGCCGGCCTTTACGCACGGCATGATGAAATCGTCGCAGAATTCGTCGACGACGGATTCAATATAAAGCTTGGCGGCGCCGCTTTTCCTTGCGCGCTCGTCAAGACCGTCCAGCTCGTTGCCCTGACCGCAGTCCACGCAGCAGCAGACGACGTCAAAATCAAAGTTCTCCTTGAGCCACGGGATCATGGCCGTTGTGTCAAGACCGCCCGAATAGGCCAGAATGACTTTTTCCTTCATTGTATTTAAACCTCCTGTGATGATGATCCTTTTTCATAAAACCGGTATATCACGTGCCGCCCCCGGCAGCACAGGGATTACTATACAACAGTTGTCATAAATATTCAAGTGCAAAATGAAAAAATCAGATTATCTGACGCTGATATGCATGGTATGCATTATTAATGTATAAATATACATTAATTTTTGCTTTACATCGCCGCACAAGTGGGGTATGATGGGCTGAGACATTGCCGGGGAGACGCGGATAAGAATCCGTGTTTCCTTATAAATAAAAGGAGAACTGCATATGATACGTGTAGGAATTATCGGATCGACAGGCTACGCCGGCCAGGAGCTGGTGCGCATCCTGCTCGGGCATCCGCAGGCGCAGATCGTCTGGTACGGCTCGCGCACGTATGCGGGACAGGATTACGCCCAGGTCTACCGGAACATGTTCCGGCTGGTGGATGAGAAGTGCATGGCCGAGGATATGGACGCCCTCGCCGCCGAGGCGGACGTCATCTTTACCGCGACGCCCCAGGGCCTGTGCGCGTCCCTGGTGAACGAAAAGATCCTTGCGGATACGAAGATCGTGGATATTTCCGCCGACTTCCGCCTGAAGGACGTGGCGGTCTATGAAAAATGGTACGGCATCGAGCACAAGGCGCCCCAGTATATCGGGGAGGCGGTCTACGGGCTCTGCGAGGTGAACCGGGACAAGATCCCGGGCGCCCGCATCGTGGCCAATCCGGGCTGTTACACGACCTGCTCCATCCTTACCCTTTATCCGCTGGTGAAGGCCGGCCTCATCGACCCGGACACGATCATCATCGACGCGAAGTCCGGCACCTCGGGAGCGGGCAGGGGCGCGAAGGTGCCCAACCTTTTCTGCGAGGTCAATGAGAATATGAAGGCCTACGGCGTTGCGACCCACCGCCACACGCCGGAGATCGAGGAGCAGCTGGGGTACGCGGCCGGCAGGCCCATCACCCTTTCCTTTACGCCGCACCTTGTCCCGATGAACCGGGGCATTCTGGCGACCTGCTACGCTTCCTTAAAAGAGGGCGTGGACGCCGCCGCCGTGCGGGGTGCCTACGAGGCCTGCTACGGGGATGAGCAGTTCATCCGCCTGCTGCCCGAGGGCTCCATTCCGGAGACCCGCTGGGTGGAGGGAAGCAACTTTGTGGATATCGGTTTTGTCATCGATGAGCGGACGCGCCGCGTGATCGCCATCGGCGCCATCGACAACCTGGTCAAGGGCGCCGCGGGACAGGCCGTCCAGAATATGAACCTGCTGTTCGGGCTGGATGAGGCAGAGGGCCTGCGCCTGGTGCCGATGTTTCCGTGACCCGCCCGGTAAGGGACATCCTGGCAAGGGATCGTGACAAGGGATAGATAGGGAGGTTTTCAGATGGAACTGTTCGAGGGGGGCGTAACCGCCCCGAAGGGATTTTGCGCCGCCGCCTGCGCGGCCGGCATTAAATATCAGGGAAGGAAGGATCTTGCCCTGCTTTGTTCACAGGTACCCGCCCAGGCGGCTGCCACCTTTACCAGCAACGTGGTCAAGGCTGCGCCGGTGCTCTGGGACCGCAGGATCGTGCGGGAGCAGAACGGGCCTGTGCGCGCTGTCGTGATCAACAGCGGCATCGCGAACGCCTGCACCGGGAAGGAAGGCCTGGAGATCTGCGCGGCGGAGGCCGCGGCTGCGGCTGCAGCCCTCGGCGCTTCTCCCGACGAGATCCTGACCGCCTCCACGGGCGTCATCGGCATGCAGATCCCCATGGATAAGATCACCGCCGGCATCGCTGCCCTTGTCCCGGCCCTGGCTGATACGCCCCAGGCCGGCACCGCCGCCGCTGAGGCGATCATGACCACGGACACCGTCCGCAAGGAGATCGCGGCAAGGACCGTGATCGGCGGAAAAGAGGTAACGATTGGCGCCATGACCAAGGGCTCCGGCATGATCCATCCCAACATGTGCACGATGCTCGCCTTCATCACGACGGACGCGGCCATCACGAAGGAGATGCTGCAGAAGGCGCTTTCGGCGGATGTTGAGGATACCTACAACATGATCTCCGTGGACGGGGATACCTCCACGAATGATACCTGCATGCTTCTGGCTAACGGTCTTGCCGGGAACCCGGTGATCGATGCTGAGGGCGAAGATTTTGACGCCTTCTGCGAAGCGCTGCGCGCGGTCAACACGTACCTGGCGCGCCGCATGGCGGGAGACGGGGAGGGCGCGACGGCGCTCTTTGAGATGAAGGTGACCGGCGCAGGGACGAAGGCACAGGCAAAGACGATCGCCCGCTCGGTCGTCTCTTCCAGCCTGGTGAAGACGGCGATCGCCGGCCACGACGCGAACTGGGGACGTATCCTCTGCGCGATGGGCTATTCCGGCGCGTCCTTCGACCCGGAAAAGGTCGATCTCTGGTTTGAGAGCGCGGCCGGAAAGCTGCAGATCGTCAAAGACGGAAGCGCCGCCCCCTACAGCGAGGAGGAGGCGACGAAGATCCTGTCCGAGAGCGAAGTGACGGCCATCGCCGACCTCAAGGAGGGCGAGGAGAGCGCGGCCGCATGGGGCTGCGACCTGACCTATGATTATGTGAAGATCAACGCGGATTACCGGTCGTAAGGCGGACACGGACCTGCTTTTGTGACACCCGGGAGGAATTATGGATACGAGAGAGATGGAATTACTGCTGCAGAAGGCCGGCGTGCTGATCGAGGCGCTGCCCTACATTCAGCGTTTTCAGGGGAAAACGATCGTCGTCAAGTACGGCGGCAGCGCAATGGCGGATCATGAGCTGAAAAAGAGCGTCATCCGGGACGTTGCCCTGCTCAAGCTGGTCGGTTTCCGCCCGATCATCGTGCACGGCGGCGGCAAGGAGATCTCCAGCTGGGTCGGCAGGGTCGGCCTGGAGACGGAATTTGTCAACGGCCTGCGCGTCACAGACAAGGAGACGATGCAGGTGGCCGAGATGGTACTCAACCGCGTCAACAAGGGCCTTGTCTCCATGATGGAGAAGGTTGGCCTTCGGGCGGTCGGCATCAGCGGCAAGGACGGCACCGTGCTTCGGGTAAAGAAGAGGCTGGCGGACGGCAAGGACATCGGCTATGTCGGCGAGGTCACGGAGGTGAACCCGCTGCTGCTGAACACGCTGCTCGACAATGATTTTATCCCGGTGATCTGCCCGGTCGGCTCCGACGACGCCTACCATTCCTTCAACATCAACGCCGACGACGCAGCCTGCGCCATCGCGAAGGCGATGAAGGCCGCCAAGCTGGTGTTCCTCACGGATATCGCGGGCGTATGCCGGGATCTGCACGATCCCTCCACGCTGATCAGCGAGATGACCACCGCGGAGGCGAGAGAGCTTCTGGATACGGGACTGATCGGCGGCGGCATGCTGCCCAAGCTGAACAACTGCATCGAGGCGATCGAGGCCGGCGTCTCCCGCGTGCATATCCTGGACGGGCGCATCGAGCACTCGCTGCTGCTGGAGTTCTTCACGGATAAAGGTATCGGCACGGCCATCATCGGCGAGGGGGAGGAGAAATATTATGTCGAAAAGTGAGCAGATCATGGCGCAGGCGGACGAGGTCCTGCTGCGGGCGTACAACCGCTTTCCCGTCGTGTTTTCGCGCGGCGAGGGCGTGACCCTCTATGACGAAGAGGGGAAAAGCTACCTTGACTTTGGCTCCGGCATCGGCGTGAACGCCCTCGGCTACGGGCATCCTGCCTATACGCAGGCCCTCACGCAGCAGGTCGGCAAACTCATGCATGTCTCCAACCTGTACTACACCGCACCCCTTGAGGAGGCTGCCCGGGCACTGACCGAGAAGAGCGGCCTTTCCCGCGTGTTCTTTACCAACAGCGGGGCGGAGGCGATCGAGGGCGCCATCAAGGCGGCGAAAAAGTACGCCTCCCGCCGGGACGGTCACAGCGGTCATGAGATCATCGCGATGGAGCACTCCTTCCACGGGCGGACCGTGGGCGCGGTCTCGGTGACCGGCACCGCGCATTACCGCGAGCCCTTCGAGCCGCTGATGGGCGGCGTGCGCTTTGCCCGGTTCAATGACCTGGAGAGCGTGAAGGCACAGGTGACGGAGAAGACCTGCGCGATCATCCTGGAGACGGTGCAGGGCGAGGGCGGCATCTATCCCGCGGATCCCGATTTCCTTGCGGGCGTGCGCGCGCTGTGCGACGAGAAGGACATCCTGCTCATCCTGGACGAGGTCCAGTGCGGCATGGGCCGCACCGGAAGCTGGTACGCCTGGCAGACCTACGGGGTGAAGCCGGATATCATGGCCACCGCGAAGGCCCTGGGCTGCGGCGTGCCCGTCGGCGCCTTCGTGCTGGGAGAGAAGACCGCGGAGAGCTCGATCGAGCCCGGCGACCACGGCAGCACCTACGGCGGCAATCCCTTAGCGGCGGCCGCTGTCTCGGCGGTATTCTCCATCTTTGAGCAGGAGGATATCCTCGGCCATGTTAAGGAGACGGCGCCTTACCTGGAGGAGAAGCTGGATGCGCTCTGCGCTTCCTCCGGCGGCGTGCTTGCCGGCAGGAGAGGCATGGGCTTTATGCAGGGCCTGATCGTGCGCGAAGACCTGCCGGCGGGAAAGATCGCCGCGGCCGCTCTTCAGGCAGGGCTGATCGTCCTTACGGCCGGCGGGAACGTGCTGAGACTTCTGCCTCCGCTTGTCGTCACCCGCAGCGATATCGACCGGATGTGTGAGATCCTGGGGAAGGTGATCACTTCTCTACAATAATACGGTAACGCAGTACTGTGATTTTAGCCAAAAGAAGGCCTTGATTTTTGTTGTATCAGGGCCTTCTTTTTTTGGTATAATAAAGATGGAAGTATGTGCAGGGGAGGTGACAGGATGAATAAGTATGTAATGGCCCTTGATCAGGGCACCACAAGTTCCCGCTGTATTCTGTTCGGCCGGGACGGCGCGGTGCGCAGCGTCGTGCAGCGCGAGTTTGAGCAGATCTTCCCGCAGCCGGGCTGGGTGGAGCATAATCCGATGGACATCTGGTCCTCGCAGATCAGCGTGGCCGCGGAGGCCATGGGACGGATCGGCGCGGCGCCGGAGGATATTGCCGCGGTCGGAATCACGAATCAGCGCGAGACGACCATCGTCTGGGAGAAGGACACGGGACGGCCCATCTTCAACGCGATCGTCTGGCAGTGCCGCAGGACGGCCCCCATCGTGGATGAGCTGATCCGGGACGGGTACGGCGATCTTATCCGGGAACACACAGGCCTGGTTCCCGATGCTTATTTTTCCGCCACCAAGCTGAAATGGATCCTTGACCACGTGGAGGGCGCAAGGGAGAGGGCCCGCAGGGGCGAGCTCCTGTTCGGCACCGTGGATACCTGGCTGATCTGGAATCTGACCGGCGGACAGGTGCACGTGACCGATTACACGAACGCCTCCCGCACCATGATGTTCGACATCCGCAATCTCTGCTGGGACGAGGAGATCCTTTCCATTCTGGATATCCCCGCGAAGATGCTGCCCGAGGTCAAGCCCTCCGGCTGCATCTACGGGCGGACCAAGGGCTGCCTGATCGGCGACGGCATCCCGATCTCCGGGGCGGCCGGCGACCAGCAGGCCGCGCTGTTCGGCCAGTGCTGCTTTGACGCCGGCGATGTCAAGAACACCTACGGGACCGGCTGCTTCCTGCTGATGAACACAGGCAATGAGGCTGTCCGCTCCGGCAACGGCCTGCTGACGACCATCGCGGCGGGGCTCTCCGGAGAAAAAGTGCAGTACGCCCTTGAGGGCAGCGTATTCGTCGCCGGGGCCGCCATCCAGTGGCTGCGCGATGAGATCGGCCTGATCAGCAGCGCCGCCCAGTCAGAGGAATTCTGCAGGGAGGTGCCCGATACCGCAGGTGTATATGTCGTGCCCGCCTTTACCGGGCTTGGCGCACCCTACTGGGATCAGTACGCGCGCGGCGCGATCGTGGGCCTTTCCCGCGGAGCCGGCAGGGCGCACCTGATCCGCGCAACGGTCGAATCCCTCGCCTACCAGACGGCAGACGTCATCCGCGCGATGGAAGCGGACGCGGGCATCACCCTGAGCGGCCTCAAGGTCGACGGCGGCGCCTGCGCGAACAACTTCCTCATGCAGTTCCAGGCCGATATCCTGGACGCCGAGGTGCGCCGGCCGAAGTGCATCGAGACCACGGCCATGGGCGCCGCCTACCTGGCGGGCCTGTCGGTGGGCTTCTGGACCAGCAGGGAAGACCTGCGCTCCATCTGGCAGCTGGAGCGGATCTTCAGCCCGGAGATGGAGAAGACCACGCGGGAGAAACTGACGCGGGGATGGAAGCGCGCCGTTCGCGCCTCCTTCGGCTGGGCCAGGGATGAGGCGTA
>CAMOKZ010000106.1 GCA_946618155.1 uncultured Lachnospiraceae bacterium
GCAGGAGTCTGTCGACGATGATCTCAAGATGCAGCTCGCCCATGCCGGCGATGATGGTCTGACCCGTCTCCTCGTCCGTATAGGTCTTGAAGGTGGGGTCTTCCTCAGCCAGCTTCTGCAGAGCGACTGCCATTTTTTCCTGGCCCGCCTTGGTCTTGGGCTCGATGGCCACACGGATGACGGGATCCGGGAATTCCATGGATTCAAGGATGATCGGATGCTTCTCATCACAGAGCGTGTCGCCGGTGGTGGTGTTTTTAAGGCCGACCGCGGCGGCGATATCGCCGGACCAGACCTGGTCGATATCTTCTCTGTGGTTGGCGTGCATCTGCAGGATGCGGCCCAGGCGCTCCCGCTGGCCCTTGGTGGAGTTCATGACCGTCTTGCCGCTCTCGAGCGTACCGGAGTACACACGGAAGAAGCCCAGTTTGCCCACGTAGGGGTCGGTCATGATCTTGAACGCCAGGGCGGAGAAGGGGGCGTTGTCGTCCGCCTCACGCACTTCCACTTCGTCGGTCTTGGGATGCTTGCCTTCCACCGGAGGAACATCCAGCGGGGAGGGCATGTAGTCCACGATCGCGTCGAGAAGCTTCTGCACGCCTTTGTTCTTATAGGAAGTGCCGCAGGTAACGGGAACCATCTTCACCGCCACCGTGGCCTTCCGGATCGCCGCGCGGATCTTGTCCGCGGGCACGTCTTCGCCTTCGAGATATGCTTCCATAATCTCTTCGTCGAAGTCGGAAACCGCTTCGAGGAGCTTATCACGGTACTCCAGGGCCTTGTCCATCATATCCTCGGGAATTTCCTCGGTACGCATGTCCTTGCCCAGGTCATCGTAATAGATACGTGCGTTCATATCCACCAGATCGACGATACCGACGAAGTTCTCCTCGGAACCGATGGGCAGCTGGATGGGCACGGCGTTGCACTTGAGTCTGTCATGCACCATGTCGAGCACATGATAGAAGTCGGCGCCCGTAATGTCCATCTTGTTGACGTAGATCATGCGCGGAACATGATAGTGGTCAGCCTGTCTCCATACGGTCTCGGACTGAGGCTCCACGCCGCCCTTGGCGCACAGGACCGTCACGCAGCCGTCCAGCACTCGAAGGGAGCGCTCGACCTCCACGGTGAAATCCACATGGCCCGGGGTGTCGATGATGTTGATGCGGGTATCGCGCCAGAAACAGGTGGTGGCAGCGGAGGTGATCGTAATGCCGCGCTCCTGCTCCTGCTCCATCCAGTCCATGGTCGCGGTGCCCTCATGGGTCTCACCGAGCTTGTAGTTGACGCCCGTGTAGTACAGAATACGCTCTGTCGTGGTCGTCTTACCGGCGTCGATGTGAGCCATAATGCCGATATTTCTTGTTCTTTCGAGTGAATACTTTCTTGGCATGTAATTAAACTCCTGCGCGGATTACCATCTGAAATGCGCGAAAGCCTTGTTGGCTTCGGCGTTCTTGTGCATATCCTCGCGCTTCTTGACAGCGTTGCCGAGATTATTGCACGCGTCCATGATCTCGCCGGCCAGGCGTTCCTTCATGGTCTTCTCGCTGCGCTTGCGGCTGTAGTCGACAAGCCAGCGCAGGGCCAGAGTCTGGCGACGGGCGGGACGAACTTCGATAGGCACCTGATAGGTGGCGCCGCCGACACGGCGAGCCTTGACTTCCAGAGCGGGCATGATGTTGTTCATGGCCTCGGTGAAAGCGTCCAGGGGCTCCTTGCCGGTCTTATCCTTGATGATGTCAAAAGCGTCGTAAACGACCTTCTGTGCAACACCTTTCTTGCCGTCAAGCATAACGCCGTTGATGAGCTTGGTCACCAGAACGGAATTATACACAGGATCGGGCAAAATTTCTCTTTTGGGAACATTACCTCTTCTGGGCACGTTGCTTCCCTCCTTCATTAAAAAATGGAATCACAGGTACTCGAACGTATAAAAGCGTCCGTTGCGCCCCGAGGTCTATCCAAATCATATAGATAAACGACAGGGCAGAATTGCTGCCGTCGGAAATATCAGATCTTATTTCTTCTTCGCAGCTTTGGGTCTCTTCGCGCCGTACTTGGAACGAGCCTGCATACGACCGTTGACGCCCTGGGCATCCAGAGTGCCGCGGATGATGTGGTAACGGACACCAGGCAGGTCCTTGACACGACCGCCGCGGATCATAACCACAGAGTGCTCCTGCAGGTTATGGCCGATACCGGGAATGTACGCAGTGACTTCGTAACCATTGGTCAGACGGACACGGGCGATCTTACGCAGAGCGGAGTTCGGCTTCTTGGGAGTGGAAGTACGAACGGCGGTGCAGACGCCTCTCTTCTGGGGGGAGCTCAGATCGGTCTCCTTATTCTTCAGGGTGTTCATACCCTTCTGCAGAGCAGGAGAAGTGGACTTGTAGGTGACCTTCTCTCTTCCCTTTCTCACCAGCTGGTTAAAAGTGGGCATTGTTTTCCTCCTTTCTTTGCTTCTTTAAATTGCTGAAAGCCCGGATTTATCAAGGCTTTCATTCATTTTGGCGCGGCAGGGCGCACCTATGCCACGCAAATGTGAATTTTAGCATAATCCACAAATTAAGTCAAGAATTTTTGTGAAATAAAAATACAAAAATTTTTTGAAGGAGAGGGCTGTTCCGGGCATCCCGGGCCGGGACAGCTGAAAGGATCCCATGCTCTCCCCCGAGTGGGGCGATCATGAGATCCTTCGCTTCGCTCAGGATGACAGGTTTTTTCGGCGTATCCGGTTTCCTTCCCTATCCCCTGTCCTCCATGTCCAGGATCTGGCGGAACTGGGTCTCGTACAGCTCGCGGTAGGTGCCGCCCTTCTGCAGCAGCTCCTCGTGGGTGCCTGATTCGGCGATGACGCCGTCCTTCACCACCAGAATGCGGTCGGCCTTCAGAATCGTCGAGAGGCGGTGGGCGATGACGATGCTGGTGCGCCCCTCCATCAGCGCGTCCAGCGCCTCCTGGATCGCGTTCTCGGTAATGGAGTCCAGGGCCGAGGTGGCCTCGTCCAGGATCAGGATCTTTGGATCCTTGAGGATGACGCGGGCGATGGAGAGACGCTGCTTCTCGCCGCCGGAGAGCTTCAGGCCCCGGTTGCCCACCATCGTATCCAGGCCGTCGGGCTGGCTTGCGATGAAATCGGTCAGGTTTGCGATGTAGCAGGCCGCGTCGATCTCCTCGGGCGTGGCGTCCTCCTTGGCATAGAGCAGGTTTTCCCGGATAGTGCCGTTGAAGAGATAGCTGTCCTGGGTCACGACGCCGATCTGCTCACGCAGATATTTGAGGTCGAAGTCCCGCACATCCACCCCCGCGATGGTGACTCTGCCGCCCAGCACGTCGTACAGACGCGGGATCAGGTTCACCACCGTGCTCTTGCCGGAGCCGGAGGGGCCGACGATGGCGTACATTCTGCCGCCGGGCACCGTAAAGTCGATGTCCGTCAGCAGGGGCTTGGAGGGATCGTAGGAAAACTGCACATGCTCGTAGACGATGTCCTGGTCCGTCACGTCGGGCTTTGCGCCGTTTTCCGGGGACTGGATGGGATTCGGCATGTCGAAGTAGTCGAAGATACGGGTGAAGAGTGCCAGGGACCGGGTAAAGTCCACATGGATATTCAGCAGGCTCTCCACCGGGCGGTAGAGGCGGTTAATGAGCGAGACCGTGGCCGTGATGGTACCGACGGTGAGGCCGGGGTCCGCCTTTGAGATGATGAACCAGCCGCCGGCAAAGTAAATGAGCAGCGGGCCGAGCTGGGTGAACATACCCATCAGCACCCGGAACCAGCGGCCGCTGTTCTGTTCCT
Organism: uncultured Lachnospiraceae bacterium; assembly: GCA_946618155.1. Taxonomy (GTDB): domain Bacteria; phylum Bacillota; class Clostridia; order Lachnospirales; family Lachnospiraceae; genus CAMOKZ01. Next base: position 3,809 of record CAMOKZ010000106.1, read on the forward strand.
TCAGCGACAGCTGCGTGACCTCTTCGTTCACGTTCACAAAGCGCTCGTACTCCCGCTCCTCCCGGGTGAAGAGCTTCACCAGCAGGGAACCGGAGACCGACAGCGTCTCGTTGATGAGCTGGTTCATCTCGTCGTTCTTGGCCTGGGCGTCGGTGAGGATCTGATAGCGCTTCTTGCCCACGCTCTTGGTGGGCAGGATCAGCAGCGGGATCACCACGATGCCCACCAGGGCCAGCTTCCAGCTCATGGCAAAGAGGGCCGAGAGCGTGGTCACCACGGTGGCGATGTTGGAGACGATGCTGGAGAGCGTCCCGGAGATCACGGTGCTCACGCCGCTGATATCGGTGTTCATGCGGGTGATGATGTCGCCCTGCTTTTCCGAGGTGAAGAAGGCGTGGGGCATGTGCTGCAGATGGTCGTACATCTGGTTCTTCATGTCGAAGATGATGCGCTGGGAGATCCAGGCGTTGATGTAGCTCTCCAGCACGGAGATGACCTGGGAGCCGGTCAGGGTGATGAAGGCGAGGATCAGGAGCTTTACAAGCAGCGCCATGTTCTTGCCCACCAGCGCCTCGTCCACGATTTTACCGGTGATGATGCTGGGCAGCAGCCCCACCACCGCCGAGAGAAGGATCGTCACAAACACCAGCAGAAACTGCAGCCAGTAGGGCTTCAGATAGCCCAGGATGCGCTTAATGAGCGCGGAATTGACCTGCGGCAGATTCTGTTTTTCCTCCTCGGTCAGAAAGCCGCGGGGGCCGAGTCCCCGTCCGGGTCCCGCCATAGGATCACATCCTTTTTCGTTTTTTGTTATTTTATTCCACCTGCCGCGGCCCGTCAACTTTTTTTGCGCATTGCCTGACCTTCTTGCCGCCGGCTCCGCGGTATCCTCTTTTCTTCTTTCACAAAGTGTGCTATGATAATCATCGGCTGCCGAAATCAATCGAATTTTCGGATGATTTCGCTGCCAAATGCCGGAAACGAGGCGCTTCATCGTAATGCCGCCGAAACCGATCCTGCTGCCGCTTGTGCCGCCGGCGCTGCAGTTCAAAAGCACGAAAGGCGAAAGCTGCCACGGCAGTATTCGTCTCCACATTGAGGAGGTCAGCGGAGAATGAGAGCGATCTGTGTTGACGACGAAGCTCTGATCACCGATACCGTGGCGTCCCTCTGTCGGGAACTTCCGCAGATCGACGAGGTGCGCTGCTTTCTTCGGGCGCGGGAGGCGCAGGACTGGCTGGAGAGCAATCCGGTCGATCTGGTGCTGCTCGATATTCACATGCCGGAACTAAACGGGCTGGTCCTGGCTGAGGAAATCAGGAAAATGCAGCCGGACGCGGCCATCATCTTCCTGACTGCCCATCCCGAGTACGCGGTGAAGGCCTTCGCGCTCCACGTCTCCGGCTATCTGCTCAAGCCGGTCGACAGGGGAAAGCTGGCCGCGGAAGTGGCCTACGCCCTCTCCGGCAAGACGCCCGCCCGACAGGGACGGCTCATGGTGCACACCTTCGGCAGCTTTGACGTCTTTGTAAACGGGCAGCCCGTTTCCTTCAAGATGGCCAAGTGCAAGGAGATGCTTGCCTATCTGGTGGACAAGCAGGGCGGCGGCGTCACACGGGCAGAGCTGGCCTCCATCCTCTGGGAGGACCGGCTGTATGACCGGAAGCTCCAGAAGCAGCTGGACGTGTACATCCGCAGTCTGCGGGAGACGCTGCGGGAATACGGCATTGAGGACATGCTGGAGATGCAGAAGGGCGTGCTGCGCATCCGGCCGGAGCAGTTTGTCTGCGACGCCTACCGCTTCCGCGCCGGCGACCCGGAGGCGGTGAACCGCTACCGGGGCGAATACATGAGCGCCTATTCCTGGGCCAGCACCACCGAGAGCCTGCTCTACTGGGAAGCGATCCGCCAGTCCTGAGCCGACCTGCGCTCCGTTTCCAGGAAGCAGCTGAAAACCGGGCCGGAAACGCAAAATGCGTTTCCGGCCCGGTTTTCTGTGTTTGTCGTGGTTTCTACAGTCTCAGTATGCCTGCCTCAGCGCGTCGAAGTCACCGGAGACGGTATAGAGGTAGTTGTAGTCGCCATCGGCGTCCGTGTGCCGATAGTCGAGCACAAAGCTCCCGTTTTTCAGGCTGAGCGCCGCCTCCGTGTCTGGCTCCTCAGGATCCGGCGTCAGGCTCTCCGGCAGGCGTGACCCGCTGCAGCAAAATGCGCAGTGTTTGGCCTCCGTCCGCAGCTCCGCCGCATCCAGGCTGAAATTCACGTACTGTTGGAAGGCGGTTTCGGCCCGCAGCAGAGCGCCGTCTGTCTCATCGAGAACACAGGTGACCGTAAGTGTGCAGCCGCTCACGGTGTTATCCCACTGATCCCAGAGCCCCAGGTGCGCATGGCTGCGGCGGACAGAGACCGCCAGCGGCTCCGTGTTCTCCCAGACGCCGCAGAGCGCAGCGAAGGGGCGGTACTTTTCCAGAAGAGCGAGCCGCTCTGCTCTGCTGATTCCATCGCATTCGTAGTCCTCCGGCAGCTTCGCGTACCAGGCGGCCGCGGTGTTCAGCTTCCCTTCCTGCCAGCAGACTTCTGCCTGCCGGAATCGAACCTCGTCAAGCCGTTCGGCGGCATCCCGGTACTCTCCCGCCGCCTCGAACTGCGCAGCGGCCTCCTCATACCGCCCTTCTTCAAGCGCGAGGCATCCCTGTGCGTAGGCGGCGCCTTCTCCCGCTTCACCCGAATCGGCAAGCGCAAAGACCTTGAGCGCGTCTTCATAATTCTCCGTATCCAGCAGCGCGGCAGCGCAGGCCGCCACTTTTTCGGGCGCGTCCCCATAGTCTCCCAGGCCTGCGAAGATCGCCGCAGCGTCCGCATATCTGCCGGCCGCAGATGCAGCCTCTCCTGCCGCGAATTCGGAGGCAAGAGCGCATTCGGCGGCTCTTTCCGCGGCGTCCCGGTAATCGCCCAGAGCCGTAAACAGTGCGGCGGCGCTATCATAGTCCCCATCAGAGAAGGCTTTCTCCGCTGCGGCATAGTCTTCTTCCAGCGTCAGGAGCACACTGGCCTCCTGTGCTGCGGCCAGGTCTCCGGCATTTGCCACCTTTCCCCGCTCCTTTTCGTTCAGGGCGTCATAGGCGCGCTGGGCCGCATCGATCGCGTCCCGGCTCTCCGGTCCGACCTCTCCGATGGCGGCGATCAGAGCCTCCGTTTTTTTCACTTCTCCGCAGGCTGAAAGCTGCAGAGCGAGCAGCAGCGCAAGCAGCGCCGCAGCAATTCTCTTCATTATGGGCAGGTCCTCTCGTTTTCGATGAGGTTATTGTAATATGCCGCGGCGGAAAACGCAATCCTTTCCGTATCAGGCAAAGCAGGCGGCAGCCGGTCAAGGATCGGCTGCCGCCTGTTTGTATGCAGAAAACCACTCGCAAGGCGAGTGGTTCAAAAGAAGCCTTTTGGCGA
>CAMOKZ010000107.1 GCA_946618155.1 uncultured Lachnospiraceae bacterium
GAGCCCTGCTGCACATTCAGTATACTATAGCAGGACCGCTCTGTCTATTCATTTTTATTCTGCGGAATTACCGGAAATTCCGCGCCGGCGATGATGTCGTGGTAAAGGTGCCAGACCAGGCACTCGGTGTAGCTGCCGTCCTTTTTCTGTTCTGCCTGCCATCGCAGCCTCCTCTCTACAGCCTGCAGCTGAACCCGGAAAAGATCTGGCAGACTCTCTCCCCCAGCCCTTCCTTCAGAATCGCGAAGGCGCCGTCTCCCGTGCAGTGGCCGGTGTAGATCTCACTTACCCGGCTTTCCTTTATCTGCGCGCAGATCTCCCGCACTTCGTCATCGTCCAGCTTAAACAGGTGCAGACCGCCAACGTAGGCGTAGACATCGTCCCGGCCAAGCAGCTGCCTCACGTCCTCCAGGATGTTCGGCATCCCCGCATGGGAACAGCTGTTGAACACGGCGAGTCCCTTCTCTGTTTCGATCACGAGGCTCTGCTCGTGGGCAAAATCATCCGGAACGCGTTTCCCGTCCCGCATCACGTACAGGTCGCTGCGCAGCGCGATCTTCGTGTAATCGGCACTGCGGTGGGGAACGAGCCAGATCCCGTCACCGATCTCACAGACGCCGCTGACATAGCGGATCCGGCCGGCGTTCCGCTCCAGGGCGCCGCGGCAGATCCCGATATAGCGAGGCTCTCCCTCTTTCATGCCATAGCAGTTCTCCCCGCTTCCTTCCCGGAGATAAAGGGGCGCGCGGTCATTCTGCGCAAAGAAGGCGTCCATTCCGTCCGCGTGGTCATAGTGGGCGTGGGAAAGGACGGCGAAATCGACCTCTTCCAGGTCTATCCCCAGCTTGCGGGCATTTTCGGCAAACTGTCCGTCCGCCCCGGTATCCAGCAGGATATTTTTCTCCCCCGCCTCGATCAGGATGCTCAGCCCCCACTCGCCGGCGAGGATCCCCTTTGCGATGTTGTCGATCAGTACGGTCATGCCAAGATTGTCCGTCATTGTTCTTCCTCCCGGATAAAGACAACGGCCGCTATGTTCCCGCGCTTTCCGGCGGTCGCCCGGTGCGAGAACAGCAGGTCCTTATTGCAGGCTGTGCACAGGTCGCTCACGGCAATGTTTTCTGCCGGCACGCCGGCGCGAAGGAAGTTCTGCCGGCAGGCCTCCCGCAGATCCAGCTGGTATTTCCCGTTCTCCTTGCGGTAATACAGGGAGCTGCGGATCTCCTCAGGAAATGCCGCGTCCACCTGCCCGATCACGTCGCCGCTCACCTCGTAGCAGTCCTGGCAGATGCAGGGGCCGATTCCGGCAAGGACATCCGCCGGATCGGTGCCGAAGGCTTCATGCATGGCGCGCAGCACGCTCCCGCCCATGTCCGCCACGGTTCCCCGCCAGCCCGAATGGGCGCAGCCCACCGCGCGGCGCACCGGATCGATGAGGATCAGCGGCACGCAGTCAGCGTAGAAGGTAAGCAGGGCAACGCCCGGCATATCCGTGATCAGGCCGTCCACGTCCGTGTAGGGGCGCGGTCTGCTGTATCCATAGCCAAGATCCTCCGGGCATACCCGGCGCACATTTACCGTATGGGTCTGCGCGCTGCAGACCTCCCGCTCCGGGTCATAGCCCACTGCGGCGGCAAAGCGGCGGTGGTTCTCCCGGACCAGCTCCGGGTCATCCTTTCCCCCCGGCGCCATGTTGAGGGTCGAGAACCAGCCGGTGCTGACGCCGCCCATCCTGGTCGACACCGCATGGCCAAATCCCTCTGCCGCGTCGAGCAGCGGGAAGGTCAGATACGTCACGCCATCCCTGCTGCAGCTGCGCATCTGCGCGTCAGCGCCCTCTATCCTTTTCCACTGCGGCATATCCATCATTTCCTGTCGCTCCTTTTGTTTCCGTCCTTATTCGCGGACGATATCCTTTTGCAGATCCTTCTCTACCGGCAGGCCGGATGCAGGGGGAAGGCACCGCGGATGCGGCGCATTTTTCCTCCGTCGATCGCGATCACGTCGAACCGGCAGGGCGTGTCGGGCGGTATCTGGCAGCGGGCCAGATAGAACAGCGCCGCCTTCGAGATCCGCAGCTGCTTGCGCATGTCCACGGCCTCCGGTCCGCTCCCGCTCCCCTTTCCGGCGCGGTATTTGACCTCCGCGAAGACCAGGTACTCCCCGTCCCGGGCGATCAGGTCGATCTCCCCGCCGCGGCAGCGAAAGCCATGTTCAAGAATGCGGCAGCCTTCTCGCTCCAGAAAAGCTGCCGCAGCATCTTCGTATACAGTTCCGATTTTCCTCTTGTTCATCCTCCCTGCTCTGCTCTCTCCCGGCAGGCCGGCAGGTCCGTTCAGAAACCGAAATTTTTGATGAAACTTCTTCTGTGTATCGGGCAGGGCCCGTACTTTTTCAGCGCCTCGATATGCGCGGCCGTGCCGTATCCCTTGTGCACGTCAAAGCCGTACTCCGGGAAAAGCTCGGCGTACTCCGCCATCATGCGGTCCCTCGTCACCTTGGCGATGATGCTGGCCGCCGCGATGGATACGCTCCTGGCGTCGCCTTTGACGATGGCGATCTGCCGGATGCGCACCTGCGGGATGGTCACCGCGTCGTTAAGCAGGACGTCCGGCATCACCTTCAGCGAGCCGATGGCCTCGCACATCGCTTCATAGGTGGCCTGCAGGATATTGATCTCGTCGATCCGCCCGGCCCCCACGATGCCGCAGCCCCAGGCGACGGCCTTTTCCTGTATCTCTTCGTAGAGTTCATCCCGCTTTGCCGCGGAGAGCTTCTTCGAATCGTTCAGATACAGGATCTCGCAGTCCCTGGGCAGGATGACAGCGCCCGCCGCCACGGGTCCCGCCAATGGCCCCCGTCCGGCTTCGTCGATCCCGCACACCAGACCGTACTCCTCATACATATGCTCGAACTGGCGCATCTCCTCGAGACGCTGCCGCTCGGCCGCAAGACGTGCAAGCTGCTTCCTTTTCTGTTCGGCAAGTTTCCTCGCGCCCGCCCGCTCATCCTGTTCATAGAGGGCGAGCAGCGCTTCCAGCTCCTCACCGGCAGCCGCGTCCAGTTTTTCCTTTATCTGTGCCAGCTTTTCCGCCATGGTCTTCCGCTCTCCTGACCGTGATTTCTGTATGTTATCTCCTTCGCCCTACCGCAGCAGGCCGAACCGCGGCAGCGGCCAGACGCGCAGCCAGACCTTTCCGATGATCGACTGCTTCCGCACATTTCCCACGGTGGGTTCCCGGCTGTCCGAGCCCCCCGAGGGGTTGTCGCACAGCACGAAATATTCATCGCTGCCCAGGGTGACCGGTTTAGAGGCCAGCCCGCCCTGCTCCGGAACGGTCAGGTCCTCCCGCATGGTCAGGCCCACGCCGTTGATGTAGATGGTCCCGCCTGTGATCTGCACGGTCTCGCCCGGCAGGCCGATGACCCTGCGCTCGTAGAAGGTGTCCTCCTGATAGGCGAAGGGAAAAGCGACAATGTCAAATCTGGCAGGATCGGTAAACAGATAGGCGATCCGGTTGACGATCACGGTATCCCCGTGGGCCAGCGAGGGGCTCATCTGCGTCCCGTCCACGGTAAGCCTTGCGCCCGTCAGCTGAAGAAGAATAAAGAGAACGAAGACGAGCAGAATAAGCATGCCGATCCAGCGCAGCATCTGCACGACAGGACCAGGTCTCTTCTTCTTTGCGTCCATCGCTCTCTCCTTTCCGGATCAGGCCTCCCCGGCCCGGTCCAGTGTTATTCTGCCGAGCCGCCCGCTTCGCAGGTCGTCCAGCAGCAGGGCCGCCGCCCTGTCCGTATCCGGCTCGCCGCCTTTTTTCAGGCATCCGCGCGCCTTCGCGATCTCCATCAGCAGCTGCGGGGCAGGCAGTTTCTCATCGATCTCTCCGTATCTGCCGGCGATCGTCCCCGCATAGTGCTCCGCGAGGAACCCCAGCAGGTAGAGCGCCAGCTCCTGTCCCTGCAGGATCTCATCCCGGATGGAACCGATCAGGGCAAGCTTTAAGCCGATCTCCTCATCCTCAAACTTCGGCCAGAGGATGCCCGGGGTATCGAGCAGCTCCACCTCTTTGCTCAGCCTGATCCACTGTTTTCCCTTCGTCACGCCGGGCTTGTTGCCGGTCTTGGCCACCGATCTGCCGGCGAAGGTGTTGATGAATGTCGATTTTCCCACGTTGGGAATGCCGGCCACCATGGCCCGCACGGGACGGTTCTTGATTCCTCTCCGCCTGTCCCTCTCGATCTTTTCCCGGCAGGCCTCCTGCACGAGCTGGCCGAAGGTCTTCAGGCCGCTCCCGGAGCGCGCGTTGACGAGGGCCGTCACTGCCCCCTCGGCGCGGATGATCTCCTCCCAGCGGCGGTTCTGCGCCTCATCGGCAAGATCCGCCTTATTGAGAAGGACGATTCTGGATTTATTTGCCGCCATCGCCCGGATGTCCGGGTTGCGGCTGGATACCGGCACTCTCGCGTCAAGCAGTTCAACGACGAGGTCGACCAGTTTGATGTCTTCCTGCATCATCCGGCGCGCCTTGGTCATGTGCCCCGGATACCACTGTACATTCATAAATATATACTCTCCCGGACCTGCCGTCTATCCGCGCAGAAGCCTTCTGTGCGCGGCAGGACCTGTCACGAACCAGACCTTTCCTTCGATCTCGTCCGTCTTGATATTGCCGATCTCGGCAAACCGGCTGTCTTCACTGTTGTTGCGGTTGTCCCCCAGCAGGAAATACTCCTGGTCGGAGAGCCGGATCTCATCCGCGGCCATGCCCGGATTGGTAATGGACGGATAGTCCTTCTGCTCCAGGAATACCTTGCCGTCAATATAGATCATCCCGTCGATGATCTGCACCTTTTCTCCCGGGAGCCCGATCACCCGCATGATATAGGAATGGCTGCTGCCGCTTCCGTTCGGCCGGAACGATACGATGTCTCCCCTCTCGGGCGCGCCCAGCTGATAGGCCAGCGTGTTGATCAGCACCGTATCCCCGCCGGAGAGCGTCGGATCCATGCCCTGCCCGACATTGGTGCGGGACTGGCCGAAGAAATAGACCGTCACATAGGCGAACATGATCACGATCACGATCTGGAACGCCCACAGCAGCGCGGACCGCACGATGCGTCCCCTTCCGCCGGTGATGATCGATTCGGCTTTTTCCTGCCTGCGCCTGAGCCGCTTTTCTTCCCGCGGCGTCAGCGCCGGCTGCGGCTGGGGCTGGGGCGGCTGTACATAATCCCTGACCTTGCGCATATAATCGCGGTTATGATATAAAGCCATCGCGTCCTCCGAGACGAAACTACGTAACTCTGTTGAAAAAGAAGCGCAGGCGTCGGCCGGCCCTGCCACCGGACCCATTGGATCCGGAACGACAGCCCCCGGCCGCACACCTGCGGCTTGTCTGATACTGCTATGAAATTATTTAACCAGCTCTTTGACCTTCGCGCTCTTGCCGATGCGGCCTCTCAGGTAGAACAGCTTCGCGCGTCTTACATGACCAAATCTGACGACCTCGACCTTCTCGATGGCCGGGGAATGCAGCGGCCAGGTCTTCTCAACGCCTACGCCGTTGGAGTTCTTTCTCACGGTAAAGGTCTCACGGCTGCTGCCGCCCTGTCTCTTCGTGACGATGCCTTCGAAAACCTGAATTCTTTCACGGTTTCCTTCTTTGATCTTCGCATGTACGCGAACCGTGTCGCCAACAGAGAATTTCGGCGGTTCCGCTTTCAGCTGCGCAGCTTCGATGTTTTTGATGATGTCGTTCATTGTGTTCCTCCTTAACTGATCGGATGTTCTTAATGCAGCCATTCTGCAGCAGCGGACCATCTCATATTCACAACATATGCCATTCTATCACAGTTTTTTTGCCAATGCAAGCCTTTTCAGAGCTCTTCGGGATCGTCAGAGTCCTCTGATTCCTTAATCTCTTCAAGGAACCTCCGGTCTTTCGCGGTGAGCTGCGCCGTCTCCAGCAGATCGGGCCTGCGCTCCAGGGTACGCTTCAGGGACTGCTGCCTTCTCCAGATATCCACGTTGGCGTGATGGCCGGAAAGCAGGATCTGCGGGACTTTTTTCCCGTGCCACTCTTCCGGGCGCGTATACTGCGGATATTCCAGGAGGCTCTCCTCAAAGCTCTCCGACACGGCCGAGTCCTCATTGCTGAGCACGCCGGGCACAAGGCGCGAGATCGTGTCCATCATGACCATCGCAGGCAGCTCGCCCCCGGTCAGCACATAGTCGCCGATCGAAACGTGATCGGTCACGGCTTCTTCCAGGACGCGCTCATCGATGCCCTCATAGTGGCCGCACAGGAAGATCAGGTCCTCCTCGGCGGCAAGCTCCCTTGCCATCTCCTGGTTAAAGACCTTCCCCTGGGGATCCATATAGAGGACCCGCGCCTTCGGCCGCTCCTGCCTGACCGCCATGATGGCCCGCCAGACCGGCTCCGCCTGCATGACCATGCCGGCGCCGCCGCCGTAGGGATAGTCGTCCACCCTGCCTTTTCTCTTTTCCTCGGCATAATCCCGGATGTTGACCGTATGCAGGGAAAGGAGCCCCTTGTCCATTGCGCGGCCGGTGATGCTGGTGTGCATGCCCGCCTCGATCATTTCGGGAAATAATGTCAGTACATGAAAGTTCATCTCGCCGCTCCCGCCGTCAAAGTCCCGCCAGAAGATGCACCCGCATCTTCCCCGCGGGCAGATCGACTGAAAGGATGCAGTCCCGGATGGCGGGGATGAGGATCTCCCGCTCCGGTCCCTTTACGACATATACGTCATTTGCGCCTGTGGAAAGGACGTCCGTCAGGGTGCCGAGGTCTCTTCCCTCCTCGTCCTCTACGGAAAGCCCGATCAGGTCCGCAATATAATATTCATTCTCCTCAAGCGGCGCCGCGTCCCTGCGCATGACGCACAGCCTGCAGCGCGCCAGATTTTCCACGTCCTCGATCCGGTCCAGGCCGCGGAATTTCAGGATAACGAACTGCTTGAAAAACCTGGCCCGCTCGATCGCCAGGGTCCGGATGGGCTTCTCCTGTGCCGCGGTGCCGATGCCGAATTTGTCCTCCGGCGGATAGAGCAGCACTTCCTTCAGCTGCCCGAACCTTGCCGGATCATCCGTGGTCGGAAAGACCTTCACTTCTCCGCGAAGCCCGTGGGTCTGGGTGATCACCCCTACCTGGAAGTATTCCGTCAT
>CAMOKZ010000108.1 GCA_946618155.1 uncultured Lachnospiraceae bacterium
TGATATTGTCTAAGTAATGTTTTCTCATATATTTCTCACTTTTGCAATTATTTTTAACATGATTATAATTGCAGGGCATACCCATGTCTACCAACCAAACCGAACATTTAAATGTCTGAAATGTTAAAGCTGGTTGCGAAAAGAAAAGGAAATCCCGGAGCATCAGCCGGAAGCAGCGCAGAAAAAAGGTACTGCGGCGCTGACCCTGCCGCCCTTCTCCGGCATCCTCTTGACCGCTGTCAGTAAAAAAGGCGTGGACTAGAGCTTCATCCGCATGCGGATCGGCGCGAAATCAATACTGCAGCGTCCCTCGGAAATGTGAACGGGGATCTGGTCGGAGAACGACCAGGTCTCCGGCTCCAGGTCCTCCCTGGAAAAATCATACACCAGGACCTTCTGCCCTTCCGGGTCGACGATCCAGTATTCTCTCACACCTGCATGCTGATATTTATAGGTCTTCAGAAGCATATCCTTAGACCTCGTGGAGGGAGAAAGAATCTCGACCACGAGGTCAGGCGCACCGTCGATATACCGGCTGCTTAAATCAAACTCCCGGCAGAGCACAAAAAGATCCGGCTGCAGCATCGTTTTATCGTCCATATCCAGCCGGACATCGCAGGGGGACAAAAAGACCAGACAGGGATGACCTTGGGCATCCGCGCACTGTCGAAACTGCAGATGCAAGTCTCCGAGTATGATCTGGTGCAGCGCCGACGGCGCGGCCATATCAAAAATCTCCCCGTCGATCAGTTCTACCCGACGCTCCTCCGGGATAGCATAGTAATCCTCCAGGGTATACTCGCCCTTCCGCTTAGCCTGGTAAGGCGCGGCTGCTTCGCGAAGCGCAGCAGGCCGGGCGCTTCTCCCCGCTCCGTAGCGGACAGGTTCATCGCCTGCGGATGCAAACGCCCGCTCCAGGGCTTGGATGGTCCTGCGGCGGGGCGCACCGGTCTGCCCGGAGAAAATCTTCTGCACTGTACTGAAGGGAACCCCGGAAAGCTGTGCGATCATCTCATTGGAAAGGCCCAGCTCGATTTTTCTGGCCTTCATCTCTTCGATCGTCATGGTATACCTCCTCCTGATGTTTCATGCATCGGAACAGTATCGAACTCCATTTCCCCTGTAACGGCATGCCATATATATACCATATATATTCCTTTTTGTCAACATGGAAAACCAGTTATCCGGACCCTATGAAAATCCTCGTCAGTATTGTAAAATAGCGAAAAAGAGCAGTTGATCTGTCAACACTGTGAGGTATCGCTATGAAAACTCTGGCTGTCAACAACATCCGTGCACTGGTCTCCTGCGACGGCAATGATACGGTATATGAAAACGTTTCTCTGCTGTGCAGGGACGGGCTGATCGCCTATATCGGACCGGAAAAGCAAAAAGCCGGGACCGTGATCGACGGCACCGGCATGCTCTGCTACCCCGGGCTGGTCAACGCGCATCATCATCTGTACCAGGTCTTCTCCCGGAACCTCAAAGAGGTCCAGAATATGGAACTCTTTGACTGGCTGAAGACCCTCTACGAGATCTGGAAGAACCTGAACGCCGACACGGTCTACCTTTCCTCCCTGACCGGCATCGGCGAGCTGATGAAAAACGGCTGTACGACCGTCTTTGATCACCACTATGTATTTCCTGCAGGATCCGGCGATCTGATCGGGGCTCAGGCGGCGGCCGCAGACATTCTGGGCGTGCGCATGCACTTTTCCCGGGGATCCATGGACCTGTCCGTCAAGGACGGCGGCCTGCCCCCGGACAGCGTCGTCCAGACCGTGGATGAGATCATGAAAGACAGCGCAGACCTGATCGGGCGCTGGCACGATCCGTCCTTCCGGTCAAAACACCGGGTCGCACTCGCGCCCTGTTCGCCCTTCTCCGTCTCGGAAGACCTGCTTCGCGAATCCGCCATTCTGGCGCGGGAAAAGGGCGTGCGCCTGCATACCCACCTGTGCGAGACCCTTGATGAGGAAAAGTATATGCTGGAGCGCGAGGGGATGCGTCCCCTGGCCTACATGGAAAAGCTGGGCTGGGTCGGCAGCGATGTCTGGTACGCCCACGGCATCCACTTTAACGACGAAGAGCTGCGTCTCCTGGCCGAGACCGGCACTGGCGTATGCCACTGCCCTGTCTCCAACATGAAGCTCTCCTCCGGCATCGCGAGGATTCCCGAGATGCTGGAAATGGGCATCCCGGTCGGCCTTGGCGTAGACGGCTCGGCCTCCAACGACGGCTCTGATCTGCTCGAGGAGATCCGCTTCGGCTATCTCCTGCACCGCTTAAACTCCAGCCGGAAAGCGCCGACAGGCTATGACATGCTCAAGATCGCGACCATGGGATCCGCAAAGCTCCTGGGCAGAGAAAACGAGATCGGATCACTGGAGACCGGAAAATGTGCGGACTTCTTCCTGGTCGATTCAAACCGGCTGGAACTGGCCGGAGCCTGCTCCGATCCCGCCTCCCTCATCGGCACAGTAGGCCTGCGCGCGCCGGTGGACTACACCGTCATCGACGGAAAAATCACCGTCGACCACGGCAGAATCACCGCCATTGACGAAGAAACGATAACGTCCTGCGCCAGCCTGGAGCTTGGACGGTATCTGGGCTAGTAATGGCTGCAGTTGCTTAGAACAATACGTATGGAAAAGGCCTCTTATGACGAAAGCACCCGGCATACTCAAAAAAATTCGTATGCCTGGGTGCTTTCCGTCATTTCGAGGCCTTAATAACGTAATATGGTCGCCGCTAAACCGCGGCAAAATTCGCGTGTGCAAGGGACCTTCAGCCCTATGAGGATGTGCTGCAGAATTAAACGAAGCACAGGCCTCGCCATGACGAAAGGCATCCGAAGCAAACCATAGAAGCCGACTGAGGCTGTCAAGATGCCTGCGCGCGCGGAGCCGACCACGCACCTATAGGAGGCGCAGCGCGTCGCAGATGGCATCGCAGACAGGCGAAGGCAGGCGAACTGGTTTGCGAGGAGCCTTCCGTCATTTCGAGGCCATTATCTTTTTTATGCCTCGCGCACCAGCCCGCACACCGTCTCCACAAAGGTCTCCCGGTCCGCGTCCAGCACAACAAAGGTATTCTTGACGCCGAACTTCACATCCGTATCCCGGTCAGAAACCGTCTTCCCGTTGCAGATGCCGCTTCTTGTCTCCACAAAGACGCCGGCCTCCTCGCCGGCAAACAGCTCCGGCATGGCCGCCAGAAGAATGGGCGTAACATCGTGCAGCACCGGCGTACCTTCGTAGAAGCGCAGGAAGGTATCATCCCCGGTCTCCATAATGGTCCGAAGGAGCCTGCTCCCTTTGCTCTCCCCGCTCATCGCTTTTTCCAGATCTTCTTTGGTAAAGCGGAGCTTTTCCGTCACGTCAAGGCCGCACATCACCACCGGCACGCCGGACTTAAAGACCGCCTGCGCCGAGTCGGGATCTGCCCAGATATTGAATTCCGCAGCCGGCGTCCGGTTGCCGCCGATATCCGCGCCGCCCATGATCACGATGCGCTTTAACATGCCCGGCAGATCCGGATATTTCCTAAAGGCCAGCGCCGCGTTGGTCTGGGGCCCCAGCAGGATGAGGGTAAGGCTCCCCTTCGCTTTCTTTGCCGCTTCGTAGATCGCGTCCCAGGCCGGTTTTTCCTGCACCGGTGCCTTGCTCTGCGGCAGGACGGCGCCGTTTAACCCGTTCTCCCCGTGCACGTAGGCGGCAGGACGAGCAGGCACCAGCATGGGCCGCTCAGCCCCGTGATAGACCGGGATATCCTCCCTGCCAAGCTGCGAGAGCACATTGCGGGCGTTGACGGCGCACTGCGCCGCGGCCGCGTTGCCAAAGACCGTGGAGATGCCTGCGATGGTAAAGCAGCCCTTCTTCTCCAGCGCCGCAGCCGTGATGAGGGCCGCCGCGTCATCCACGCCGGTATCCGTATCGATCCAGATCTCTTCTCCCGCTTCAGCAAGGAATCGCGCTGTGATGGGATGTACGCCCGCCAGCGACCTGGTCTTCTCGATCTTCTTTCCGGCGAAGGCGTCCGGCGAGGGCTCTCCCGTGATCGTGACGGTGCGCCCGTCGTAGGCGTGCAGGGCCTCGATCAGCAGGTCGATATAGCGGTCCCGGTCGATGGTCTCGGCCACCAGGGCGTTGGGTTCTTTGCCCGAGGTGCCGCGGAAATCCGCCACCGTCGCGCCCCTCGCATATTCGCCCCCGAGCTCGATATCCACATAATACGGAGTCAGGGTGAAGATCTCCGGGTGCGTGAAGGCGAGCACGGCGCAGGGGTCGTGGACCGGGGCGCCGTCGTAGCCGATCGCCATGGGATACTGGTAGAAGAACTCCAGCCAGCCAGCCACGATATCGGCCACCTGGTTGCCTACCGCGCGGATTCGCGGAAAGTCGTCGGGTCGGATGATCGCCTTTTCTGTCACGTCAAGGCCGCACATCCGGATGGGAATGCCGCTGTCGTAGACGATCTTGGCCGCCTCCGGATCCTCAAAAATGTTGAACTCCGCGGCGGGTTTCCAGTTCCCGTGGGTGACGCCGCCGCCCATCAGGGTGATCATGCGGATCTTCTCCTTCACCTCCGGATGGGTAAGGAGCAGCATCGCGATGTTCGTGAGCGGTCCGGTGGGGATGATGACCACCGGCTCAGCGCTCTCCTCGATTACTTTGGCCATCAGGTCCGGCGCGGAAAGCGGCGAGATCTCCTGATCCGGCTCCGGCATGGCGGGGCCGTCCAGTCCGCTCTCCCCGTGCCAGTTGCCCGCCGTCACGGGATCTGCGGTAAGGGGACGCGTGGCGCCCCGGGCAAAGGGCGCGTCAATGCCCAGCAGCGCGCAGATCCGCCGCGCGTTGATGGTCGTCTTCTCTATCGTCTGGTTGCCGGCAACCGAGGTGACGGCAAGAATGTCAAGATTCGGATCAGCCTTCGCAAAGACCCAGGCGATGGCGTCGTCATGCCCCGGATCGCCGTCCAGGATGACGGGTACTCTGTTCATATTCATAACCCAGCTCCTTTAAGTCTCATGGTTTTATAAAAAACGCGGATAGATCATCTCCCCGCGAATTGATCTGCCTTGATTTAGAAAGGGCTGCCGCACCGATACCGGCCTGCGGCAGCCCTCCTGCAGGTACCCGTACCGCGGGGAAGTCGCGGCACAGGCGCCCGTTCATCCGTCATTACTTCTGCAGTGCAGCGGAGGAATGGCGGAGCTTTTCTTTTCTTCTCTGGTTGATCGCGAAGATGACCAGGGAAACGATCGTAACGATGTACGGGATCGGGGCCACCAGGTTCGAGTCTACGCCGGTCGCGGAGACCTTGATGCCCAGCGCCTGCGCGAAACCGAAGATCAGAGCAGCCAGCATGGAGCCGATCGGCTCGCCGCCGCCCATCGACTGGGCAGCCAGGGCGATGAAGCCTCGGCCTGCGACCATATCCTGGGACCAGCCCATCGCGTAGTACATCGACATGAACGCGCCGCCCATGCCGGCGAGGATGCCGCCGATACCGATCGTCATGTAACGGATCTTGGAAACGCTGACACCGACAGAAGAGGCAGCGTTCGGGTTCTCGCCCACCGAACGGATATTGAGGCCGAGCGGCGTCTTGTACAGCAGGACGATGGTCAGCCATACCAGGATGAAGGCGAGGTAGGTGAGCAGCGAATGCCCGGAGATGATCTTACCGATAATCGGAATGTTCTTGATCAGCGGGATATTGATGCTCGGGATCTGCAGGGATTTCGTGATCAGCGCGGTGGTGGAGGCCTGTCCCGTGATGACCTTCACGAGGAACAGGGCGCCGCCGGAGCCGATCATGTTGATCGCGGTACCGGTCAGGATGATATCCGTCTTCAGATTGAAGGCGAAGAAGCCCATGACCAGTGCTTCGACGAGGCCGACGACCATAGCGATCAGCAGGCCGATCAGCCAGCTCTTTGTCCAGTACGCGCCCAGGGAACCGAAGAGCGCGGACATCATCATGATACCTTCAAGACCGATGTTGGAGACACCGCCCTTTTCACCAATGACAGCAGCCAGCGTTGCGAACAGGATCGGTGTGGCAATACGGATGATCGAGAAGAAGAAATCTGTCGTAAAAATATTCATTATTTCTCTCCGCTCCTTTCTCCTGCCGCTGCCTTCTCAGCCAGCTCCTCCTGCGCGCTGCGCACAACGAGTTTCTGCCGGTAGCCGGCCAGGAACTGCTGCGCCGCGAAGAAGACGAAAATGACGGCCTGGATGATGCTGATCAGCTGGGACGGAACGTTGGCGTTCGTGCTCATCAGCGTGCAGCCCTTGGTCAGGTAAGCCATAAAGAACGCGGCGAACGGGACATAGATCGGGTTGTTGCCCGCAAGGATGGCCACCGTGATGCCGGTCCAGCCGTACTGCGGCTGCTGGATCCAGTTGTAGACGTTGTAACGGCCCAGCATCTCAATGCCGCCGCCCATGCCGGCGAGAAGACCGCCGATCACCTGGCAGAGGATGATGATGAGGGGAACGTTCATACCGGAGTACATGACGAAGGGCTGGTTGATGCCCGTCATGCGGATGCCGTAGCCCCATTTGGTCCTGTACATGAAGAACCAGCAGAGCACGACCATGATCAGACCGACGATGAAGCCCCAGGAAAGACGGGAGCCGTTGTTGATCAGCTGCGGGATGAGCGCGTTCTCGCGGAACGGCTGCGTCTGCGTGACGCCCTTGCTGGTATCCGCCAGATACGTATTCATCAGGTAATTGATGAAGTACATGATCACGTAGTTGAGCATCAGGGAGTTAACCATCTCGGAGACGCCCAGCTTTGCTTTCAGCACCGAGGGAACGAGCATCATGACCGCGGTCGCCAGAGCGCCGGCCAGGACAGCCACTACCATCAGGAGGGGCCCCGGGATCGGACAGTAGACGGCGACGAGAGCTGTGACGAAAGCGCCCAGCATGATGCCGCCCTCGGCACCGAGGTTGAACTGGTTCGCGGAGAACATGATGCAGGTGGCAAGACCCGTGAACATGATCGGGATCATCTGCGCCAGGACATCCGTGAAGCTCTTTAAGCTGAAGCTGCCGTTCTTGCGGAACAGCGGGCTGACAAGCATCTCGCGCAGCGCCTTGAAGGAGGCGGCGATCTTTTCCGAGAA
>CAMOKZ010000109.1 GCA_946618155.1 uncultured Lachnospiraceae bacterium
CCCGCTATAAGAACATCCCGGTGCCGACCTCCTATATGGCGGAGAAGTCCGCCTATGACTTTGTCGGCGGCTACGACTACGGCGTTGAGGCCGGCCTGCTGCACGTGGCTGACCATCATGTATCCCCGGGCAAAAAGCAGTGGACCTGGGGCTGCGGCGATTTCGGAAAGGCCTGGGACCGGAACCTGACGGACGAGGACGGCCCCTACATCGAGCTGATGTGCGGCGTTTACACGGACAACCAGCCCGACTTTACGTGGCTCGCGCCCTTTGAGGAGAAGCGCTTCACCCAGTACTTCATGCCCTACAAGAAGATCGGCTATGTGAAGAACGCCACGATCGACGCGATGGTGAACCTGGAGACCGGGGACGGGAAGGTGACTGCGCGGGTCTACGCGACGTCCCGCTTCGAGGACGCCGAGGTCGTCATCACGGCTGCCGGGGAGGAGATTCTGCGGGATAAGGTCCTGCTCTCCCCCGTCGATGTCTATGAGAAGACCGTCGACTGCGCAGCGTCTCCCTGCGATATCAGGGTGCAGGTCCTGCACGAGGGCCGCGTGCTGGTGGAATACCAGCCCCAGGATCAGGGCATCCCGGAGCTGGCAAAGCCCGCCGAGCCGTCGAAGGATCCGGAAGAGATCATGACCAACGAGGAGCTTTTCCTGACCGCGCAGCACATTGAGCAGTACCGGCACGCCACCTATCTGCCGGATCCCTATTATCTGGAGGGATTAAAGCGCGATCCCGGCGATATCCGGATCAATGACGCCTACGGCCTCCTGCTTCTGCGCAGGGGATGCTTTGCCGAGGCGGAGAAGCATTTCCGGAAAGCGCTGGAGCGCCTGACCTGGAAAAACCCGAACCCGGCCGACAGCGAAGCCTATTATCATCTCGGCCTTACCCTCTTTTACCAGAGGCGGTTTGACGAGGCCTACGACGCGTTCTTCAAGGCGACCTGGAGCAATGCGCAGCAGGAAATGTCCTTCTACTACCTGGCCTGCATCGCGGTGCGCCGCGGTGACCTGCGCATGGCGCTGATGCTGTGCGAGAAAGGCCTGACGAAGAATACACGCAATATCAAGGCGAGAGGCCTGAAGGCCATGCTGCTCTGCGCCCTCGGCGACGCCCACGGTGTGCTCGAGTGGACGCGGCAGAACCTGGTCGTGGATCCCTTTGACTACGTGTCCGCCTATGTGCGTTATCTGGCCACGGGGGATGAGGATGAATTTGCCCTGATGCAGGAGAAGATGCGCGGCTTCCACGAGAATTACCTGGCGGCGGCCCGAGACTTTGCCGAATTCGGGTTCTATGACGCAGCCATCCGCATGCTGGAGCTCTGCCCGGACAGGAAGCCGATGATCCTCTATTCGCTGGGCTATTACAAAAAGCTTGCCGGAGACGGGGAGGGCGCGAAGGCGGCCTTTGCCATGGCCGAGAAGGCGGATCCCCTCTACTGCTTCCCGAACAAGCTCGAGGATATCGCAGTGCTCGAGGCGGCGATCGCGGAGGGCGAACGCCCGGCCAGAGCCAATTATTACCTGGGCTGCCTGTACTACGATAAGCTGCAGTTTGAGAAGGCTGCCGCGCTGTGGGAGGCATCCGAGAAGCTTGACCCTGCCTTCCCGACTGTGAAGCGCAATCTCTCCCTCGCCTATTTCAACAAGCAGGGCAGGCCGCAGGATGCGCTGGAAAAGCTGGAGGCCGCCTTCGCCCTTGACCGGAGCGACGCCCGCGTCTTCCTGGAGCTTGACCAGCTCTACAAGAAGCTGCGCCGCACGCCGCAGGAACGGCTGGCCGTCTTTGAGGAAAACAAGGCCATTATCGTGGATCGCGATGATCTGCTGATCGAATACATCACGCTGCTCAATTCCACCGGGCAGTATGAGAAGGCGCTGGAGACCACCCTGGGCCATGTGTTCCGTCCCTGGGAGGGCGCGGAAGGCAAGATCACCGCGCAGTACAAGGTCTCCCTGCGCGAGCTCGCGAAGGCAAAGCTTGCCGCTTCGGACGCGGCTGCCGCGAAGGAACTGCTTGAGCGGGCCCTGCATGCACCCGAATCCCTCGGCGAGGGACATCTGGAGGGCACGAAGGACAACGACCTGCACTACTGGCTCGGCATTGCGCTGGAGGCGCTCGGCGACAAGGAGGGCGCGCAGCGCGAGTTTATCCTGGCCACGGTCGGGAACAACGAGCCGGCCGGCATGATGTACTATTACGACCAGCCCGCCGACATGATCCTCTACCAGGGTCTTGCCTGGAATAAACTGGGCAGGCCGCGTGAGGCGAACGCCTGCTTCTATAAGCTGATCGATTACGGCGAGAGGCATCTGCGCGACAATGTCCGGATCGATTACTTCGCGGTCTCGCTTCCGGATTTCCTGATCTTTGAGGACGACCTGAACGTGCGCAACGAAGCCCACTGCTATTACCTGATGGGGCTGGGGAAGACCGGCCTCGGACAGGGCGCGCAGGCGATCGGGGAGTTTGACGAGGTGCTCGCAAGAGATCCGGGACATCAGAACGGTATTCTTTACCGGGCGATGGCGGCGGAGCAGGCCGGGATGTGACCGGCCGGGAATCCTGCCCTGCAGGACGCTCTGCATCAATGACCACAGGACAAAATAACTGCCGCGGGGGTTCATCCCCGCGGCAGTTGCGCGCCTGCGGCAAGTCTGTTAAAATAGCGTTGCAAAAAGTGACTGATTTTTCCGGGAAAGCATCGCATATACAATGAAAGAAAAGCTGAAAAAAATCAGGAACGTGGTTCTCCACGTTCTGTTTCTGGTTGTGCTGTTTATCGGATCCGTCCTGCTGTTTTCGCGGCGGATCAATCAGACCGTGCCGGACGCTGCCGAGCCGATGGCCCAGTCCACGTTTCCGCTGGTGTACATGGAGCGGGAGGGCGTGGATTTCAACTGCCTGCACGGATACGCGCAGGAGATGGACGTCTCCTTCATGCGCGACTGCATCACGCCTCTTGAGTCGGATCGCAGCATCGGCCTGCGCATCCGCACCTTCAGCACCTCTGTGGAGAGCGTCTCCTATGAGGTCCTGAGCCTGGACGGCTCGCAGACCCTGGAGAATACCAAGGTCATCCAGCTGGAGCGCGAGGATGATTACCTGTACGCGCGTCTCGAGCTGCAGAGCGGGATGCTGATGAATCACGAGTACGTCCTGTGCATCCGCCTTGTGTCCGGCGGGCGCAGCATCTATTACTATACCCATGTGCTGCTGGCGGACGGCCTGCATACCGACGACTATATCCGTTTTGTCTCCGGGTTCTACGAAAAGTGCGTGAACAAGACCGACCTTGATACCGTCGGCGCCGCGGTGGAGCCGGACGATACGACGGATGAGGAGCAGACCCTCGCCTACATGGACATCCACGACAGCGTTTCCCAGCTGACCTGGGGAAGCCTGAACCCGCAGATCTACTACAAGCCTGTGCCGCAGATCAAGGAGATCAACGGCAATACCGGTTCCCTTACCCTGGATTACCGGATCGCGGCCACCTCGGACCAGGGGACGGCGGAGGTCTACAACGTCCATGAGTTCTACCGCGTCCGCTTTACCGACAGCCGTGTCTTCCTGCTCAACTTCGAGCGCACGACGGACGAGGTCTTCAATCCGGAGAACGAGCCGGTCGGGGAGCAGGGAATCAGGCTCGGCATCACGGGCAAGCAGATCAGCTTCAAGAGCGACGAGAAGGGTTCTCAGGTCGCCTTTGTCCAGGAGAATGAGCTTTGGGCATTTGACACCAAGCGGGAGACCCTGACCCAGGTCTTCGGGTTCCCGCAGCAGGAAAACCGGGATTACCGGGATTTCTATGACGCCAATTCGATCCGCATCCTGAAGGTCGGCACGGACGGCGACATCTGGTTCGCGGTCGCCGGCTACATGAACCGCGGCGCCCACGAGGGAGAAAACGGCGTCGCCCTCTACCGCTTCGACGGCGTCGCCTCCATGGTGGAGGAGATGGCCTTCCTGTCCAGCATGGAGAATCCGGAGCAGCTGGCCCGCGATACGGAGATGCTCTGCTACATCACAAACGACGGCAGACGCTTCTGCGTTTTCCTCGGGGAGACGCTCTGGAGCCTGGACCTGACGACCCGCCAGCTGACGCCGCTGGTGGAGCTCGTACACAACGGCTGCTGCGCGGCCTCCCGCTCCGGCAGGAGCTTCGCGTGGCTCGGGGAAGGAAAGATCTACGGCTCTTCGGCGCTGTCCGTTCTGGATATCGAGACCGGGGAGGTCCGCGAGATCAGCTGCGGAGAGAACGAGCGGATCCGTCCGCTGTGCTATATGGGAGAAGACCTTGTCTACGGTCTGGCCAGGCGGACCGACATCAGCACGCCGGCCGGCGGAGGCGGGATCTTCCCGATGTTCTGCCTGAAGATCGAGGATCTGGAGGGAAATCTGAAAAAGACCTACCAGTCCGACGGCTGTTTTGTCACGGGAGCAAGAATCTCGGACAATCTGCTGACCCTGACCAGGGTGCGCAAGAACGGGGACCGCTACGAGGAGGCGGACGAGGACCAGATCGTGAGCATGGACACCGGCTCGAGCGTGCAGATGGGCGCGGCGACGGCCAACGGAGCCCGCAAACAGACGCAGGTCTACCTGCGCGTAGGGACGCAGATCGGAACGGATACGCCGCTGATCGCCCGCAGCAAGATGCTGCTTTCCGATACGGCAAAGAACGTGACCGTGCCGGTGCAGGCGGAGAGGGAAAAACTCTACCTCGTCTACGCACACGGCGGGCTCTATGATGTGTTCACCTACCCGAACGAGGCGGTGCTTGCGGCTGACGCAAACGTCGGCACAGTCATTGACTCGGAGCACAATTATATCTGGGTGCGCGGCGACAGGGCCGTGAGCAAAGAGATCAAGGCTGCGGACGTCCCGGCGGCAATGACGGCGGGGCAGTACGATATCGCGGCGCTCGCGGCGGGTACCGGGAAAGAGATCCTGGATATGGGCGGCTGTACGCTGGATCAGATGCTGTATTTTATCTCCCACGGAAGCCCGGTGCTGGCGATGACGCCTCAGGGGCCGACGGCGATCGTGGGTTATGACGGGTATAATGTCTATCTGATGGATCCCGGCGAGACAGAGTGGCATTACGGAGGCCTGAACGACTCCACCGCGCTGTTTGAAGAGGCAGGAAACCTGTTCCTGACCTGGGCGCCCGGAAGCTGAGAAAAAAACAGGGGACCGCGCGAAGCGCGGTCCCCGTATGTCACATACAGACTGACCTTCAGACTTTGATGATGTTGTTAATTGGTCCCGGCTGCCGTACCCAGGATCTTTTCCCGGTAGGGCTCGAGGGCGAGCAGGATGATCATGCCGATCACGCCGCAGGAGATGACTTCACCGATGCCTACGGTCAGCATCATGAACGGAATGGGTTCCGGTACGCCGTATCCGTAGCGCAGCACGAGCGGAACAATGATCGTGTTCGCGACGATGGGCGGGATGGGAACCAGGAATTTGTGCCTGCGCAGCGCGTAAGAGCCGAGGGCGCCGATCAGCGTCGCAAGGCTTCCGAAGATGATATCTGCGGGAATGGCGCCGCCGAGCAGGTTGGCAAGGATGCATCCGACGAAGAGGCCGGGGATGGCTGCCGGGGTAAAGTACGGCAGGATGGTCAGGCCCTCGGAGATGCGCACCTGGATCTGGCCGAAGCTGAAGGCGGCAAATACCGTCGTCAGAACGACATAGATAGCCGCGATCGCCGCGGCATGTACCAGGAAGGTTACTTTGTTGTCTTTCATATTCTGTTTTCTCCTTTAGTATTTTTTTAACGAGTGGAAGGTCTCGAACACTCGGCTGTGTGACAGCAAAACGGAGTATACCATATAGGAGGAAACAGCGCAAGGAGGAAGTTCACCATGTTGTATGCACTGGTGGCAGCGGTGCCGATTATTCTGACAGTTGTGCTGATGGTCTTTTTCGCGCAGCCCGCGAAGCGCGCCATGCCTCTGGCCTGGCTGCTGACTGCGCTGATCGCATTTTCTCTCTGGGGCATGGGACCGAGGGAGATCGCGGCCCGTTCAATTGCGGGATGCCTGGGCGCCTTTGAGACGATCTGCATCATTTTCGGCGCGATCCTGCTGATGAACATCCTGCGCCAGTCGGGCGCGATGGCGACGATCAACCGGATCTTCGCCCATGTGACGCGGGACGCCCGCATCCAGACCGTGATCGTCGGCTACGTGTTTGCGGGCTTTATCGAGGGCGTGGCGGGATTTGGCTCGCCGGCAGCCCTGGCGGCGCCTATCCTGATCAGCCTGGGGTTTCCGCCCCTGGCTGCGGCTTCCGTCTGCCTGATCTATAATTCCACGCCGGTGTGTCCCGGCCCGGTGGGCGTGCCGACCCTGACCGGGGCGGCCATGGTCCGGGAGGCGGTCATCGCCCTTGGCGGCGACGCGGACCGGTTCACCCACCTGTTGACGGTCTGGACCTGCATTCCGCACATGATCGGCGGCGTGGTCATCATCTTTGTCGGGGTCGCGGTGCTGTGCAAGGTCTTCGGAAAGAACCACTCCTTCCGGGACGCCCTGCCTGCCCTGCCCTTCTGTCTGTTTACCGGCTTTTTCCTCGGGACGATCTATATTCTGACGGCCCTCTTCGCGGGCCCCGAGCTGGTCACCATGACGGCCTTCCTCGGCACCCTGCCGGTGGTCATCCTGGCGGCGCGGAAGGGTTTCCTGATGCCGAAGGAGGTCTGGACCTTTGACGGGACTGAGGAAGAGGCGCAGGACGCCGGCACCCGCGCGGCGGCAGCGGGGGAGGAGAGACGCCAGAGCCTCCTCATGAGCCTTCTGCCCTACGTGGTGATCTGCATCATCCTGTTCGCGACGAGGCTCAACCTCTTCGGCCTCAAGGATACGCTCAACGCGGATCCCTTTATCCTGCACGTCAGCAGCATCCTGGGATTTGAGGACATCAGCTGGAACTTCAAGTTCCTCTACAATCCCGGCATCCTGCCCTTCCTTGTGGTGGCGGTGCTGACGCTGTTTGCCCATCGCGTGGACAAAAAAAGAGCCCTGCAGGCTCTCCGTGATTCGCTGCGCCAGATCTCCGGCGCGGCCATCGCGCTGCTGTTCGGCGTCGCGATGATCAATATTTACCG
>CAMOKZ010000110.1 GCA_946618155.1 uncultured Lachnospiraceae bacterium
TACCATTTTGCGCGAAATAAGTCAAAATGCAGTGACGCAGTAATACGGTAAAACGGCAGAATAAAATGCACAAAAACGGGCATAAAAAATTGTTAAAGCATACAAAAACGATAATACGACCTGAAAATGTGCGATTATGTTTGAAAAATGTTCGATTTTGTGAGATTATATAAGCGGGGAGCGCGTGCCCTGCACGCGCCGAAAGGGTTTTACACACACATAGAGAAGGAGGTATGAGATGATGAAGAAACAGGTTATCGCACTGGCGGCCGGCGCTGCAATGGTACTTGGCTTCGCCTTCACTGCTGCGGCTGAGGACGACGTGATCAAGGTCGGCGTTTCCTTCGGTACGCTGCAGGAAGAGCGCTGGGATGCCGAGCGTGAAAGAATGCTTGAGATGGCCGATGAGGATCCGAACCTCGAAGTGATCTACACGGATGCGGACACGGATGCCAATCTGCAGAATGACCAGATCGAAAATATGCTGTCCCAGGATATCGATGTCCTGGTCATCGGCCCGCAGGATTCCGAGGCTGCTGCCGCCGGCGTTGAGGCCGCGAAGGAAATGGGCGTTCCCGTCGTTTCCTATTGCCGTGTCGTCAACTCCGACCAGATCGATGTCATCGTCAGCTATGACTATGTCACGATCGGCGAAGAGAACATGAAGATGGCGCTGGAAGCTGTTCCGTCCGGCAACTATATGCTGGTGAACGGCCATGACGCCGACTCCGTGCCGCACGACGAGAACACCGGTTATCATCACATCATTGATGAGTACGTGGAAAAAGGCGATGTCACGATCGTATTCGACAACTACATCGAGAACTGGTCTCCGGACGAGGCGATGGCTACCGTCGAGAACATCCTGACCCAGTATGACAACGATATCCAGGCGATCATCTGCAACAACGACGGTATGGCGGGCGGCGCTGTCCAGGCGCTGATCGCACAGGGCCTTGAGGGCCAGGTCTATGTCGCCGGCATGGATGCCGAGCTGGCAGCCTGCCAGAGAATTGCTGAGGGTACCCAGTCCGCGACCGTCATCACGGGCTATGATGATCTGGCTGAGGCCGTCATCAAGGCTGCCGTCGAGCTGGCGAAGGGCGAGGAGCTCTCCGATATCACCGGCACGACCGAGGTCATGGGCAAAGAGATCCCGACCATCGCCTGCGCACCAGTCGTCGTCACCAAGGACAACCTCAAAGAGACGGTCATCGACAGCGGCTTCCGCGCTCTGGAAGATGTCTTCGCGAACGTTCCCGAGGATCAGTGGCCCGAATAATTCCGCAAACTGAGCTGTTGAGATTTCTGTAAATAAATGACCGGCTGCCGCACCTGGCTAAGTGTAATATGGCCGGGTGCGGCAGTCTGTATTTTATGGCTGCAAGCGGAGGATCCGTATGGGTGAGAATTATATTCTCGAAATGAATAATATTGTAAAAAGGTTCTCCTCTGTTACCGTTCTGAAGGGGGTCACCTTCCGCGTCAAGGCGGGGGAGATCCATGCGCTCTGCGGGGAGAACGGTGCCGGAAAATCCACGATGATGAAGATCCTGAGCGGATTTTATCCCTACGGGGAGTATGAGGGGGAAGTCCTGATCGACGGCGCGCCCGCGCATTTTTCCAACACGAGGGAGTCCTCGGCGGCAGGCGTTGAGATCATCTATCAGGAGCTGGAGGTGGCCGGCAACATGACGGTCGCCGAAAACATCTTTCTGGGGCGGGAACCCGTCCGCAGAGGGGTGATCGACAAGGAAAGAATGATCCACGGCGCGGCGGATATCCTGCGGCGGCTGAAGGTGGATCTTGATCCGAATATAAAGGTAGAAAGACTCGGCGTCGGCATGAAGCAGATGGTCGTCATCGCCAAGGCCCTGCTCAAGCAGCCCAAGGTGCTCATCCTCGATGAGCCCAGCGCGGCCCTCTCGGAGGCGGAGACGGAGAACCTCCTCTCTATCCTGCGGGATCTGCGCGCCAACGGCGTGACCTGCGTCTACATTTCCCACCGCCTCGACGAGGTCATGGAGATCGCGGACCGGATCACGGTCATCCGCGACGGCGAGTCCATTGTCACTGACGAGCGCGCGAACATGGACAAGGAGAAGCTGATCCGCTACATGGTCGGCCGCAGCCTTTCCGACCAGTTCGCCCGCAGGGAAAACAGCATCGGGGATGTGATCTTCTCCGTGGAGGGCCTGAACGCGGTGCATCCGCGCACCGGCAAGCAGATCCTGAAGGATGTTTCCTTCGAGCTTCGCCGGGGCGAGATCCTCGGGATCGCCGGCCTGATCGGCGCGGGCCGCACGGAAACGGCCATGGCGGTCATGGGCGTGCTGGACGCGAAGGTGACGGGAAGCATCACCCTTGAGGGGAAGCCGGTGAACAACCGGACGCCCAGGGAGGTCATCGACCAGGGCATCAATATCGTGACCGAGGACAGGCGCGTGCTGGGCCTTGTCCCGGACGAGGACATCAAGAGCAACGTCATCCTCTCGAGCCTCGACAAGGTCTCGAAGGTGGGCGTGATCATCCAGAACGAGGTGATCCGCCGGACGGATGAATTTGTGAGAAAGCTGCGCATCCGGGCAAACTCCATCGACCAGGAGGTCGGGCGCCTCTCCGGCGGCAACCAGCAGAAGGTGGTCATCGCCAAGGCGCTGCTGACGGAGCCGAAGGTGCTCATCCTCGATGAGCCGACCCGCGGCATCGACGTGGGCGCCAAGGCCGAGATCTACCAGATCATGGAGGAGCTGGCGGAGCAGGGGGTATCGATCATCATGATCTCCTCCGAGCTGCCGGAGGTGCTCGGCATGGCGGACCGGGTCGTGGTCATGTGCGAGGGCCGCGTGACGGGCACTCTCGATAACCGTGAGCTGACACAGGAAACCGTAATGCGTTATGCGACGCAGTATTCCAATTCGGAGGTGAGGGCATGAATACGGAAAAGAAAGAAACCGGGACGATTATGGAGCTTATCCGGGCGAATATCCGCTCCTACATTATGATCATTGCCCTGGTCGTGCTCTGGCTGATTTTCGGCCTCCTGACCAAGGGCGTGTTCCTGCGCCCCAGGAACCTCTCCAACCTGTTCCGGCAGATGGCGACCACCGGCATCATCGCGGTGGGCATGACGACCGTCATCATCTGCGGCTTCATGGACCTGTCCATCGGTTCTGTGGCCGGCGCGACCAGCGCGCTGGTCGCCATTCTGGTCTCCGAGAAAGGCGCGGCCCCGATCGCGGCCATTCTCGCCGCACTGGTCTTCGGTCTTGCGATCGGCGCCTTTGAAGGCTTCTGGACCGCCTACATGGGCGTCCCGGCGTTCATCGCCACCCTGGGCGGCCAGCTGATCTTCCGCGGCGCGACGCTGTTTATCACGAGAAGTAAATCGATCAAGGTCAACAACCCCGATATTATCTTCATCGGGCAGGGCTATGTGCCTCTGGTGATCGGCGTGGTGCTCGCCGTCCTGGCCGCCCTCGTCCTGATCGTGCTGGAGATGCGCGGGCGCGCGAGCAAGGAAAAATACGGCCTTTCGGTGCCGCCCCTTTCCCGCAGCATCCTGAAGCTGGTCCTGATGATCGGCCTGATTACCGCGTTCATGATCGTGATGTATGTGTACAAGGGCATCCCGATCGCCCTGCTCATCCTGCTGGCCCTGGCTGTGGCCGTGGACTTTGCCCTGACCAGCACGAAGTACGGCAACAGCGAGTACGCCATCGGCGGCAACGCGCAGGCTGCCCGCCTCTCGGGCATCAACGACCGCAAGATCGCGTTCATCTCCTTCCTGCTGCTGGGCGTGACGGGCGCCATCACGGGCATCGTGCTGACGGGCCGCCTGGCCTCCGGCACCCCCTCGACGGGCACCGGTCTTGAGCTGGATGCCATCGCCGCCTGCGTGATCGGCGGCGTCAGCCTTTCCGGCGGCAAGGGCAGGGTCTGGGGCGCGCTGGTCGGCGCCCTGGTCATGGCCAGCATCGCGAACGGCATGAGCCTTCTTTCCCTGCAGACCTACCTGCAGGACTGGATCAACGGCATGGTGCTGATCATCGCCGTCTTCGTTGACGTGGTCAGCTCGAAGGTTCTCTCTGACTAAAGAAAGGTGACGGATATGGCAAGGATACCGGATGATTTTCTCGTCGGCACCTCGAGCAGCGCGTGGCAGATCGAGGGCAACGGCGGCAAGGGCCCGGGACAGAAGAGCTGGGCCGACATTTTCTACGAGACGGATCCCTCCCGCTGGATCGGCGGAGACGGCCCGGACAGGGCGTGTGATTTCTATCACCGCTATAAAGAGGATATCCGGACCATGGCGGGATACGGCATGCGCGCCTTCCGCTTTACCATCCAGTGGGCAAGGTTTATGGAGGATCCGGAGAAGGGCATCGTTTCCCAGGATGCGGTGGAGTACTACCGCGACGTGATCCGGACCATCCGCGAGAGCGGCATGGAGCCGGTGGTGTCCCTGGAGCACTGGGATATCCCCGCGGTCCTCTTTGAGAAGTACAACGGCTGGGCCGGCCGGGAGACGATCGCGCTCTACGAGAAATACGCGGAGGCGGTGCTGGAGGCCTACCACAAGGATGTGCAGTGGTGGTTCGCCTTTACGGAGCCGACCACGCCCATCGACAACGGCTACATGGAAAAGCTCTGGTATCCCTTCCGGCATACGCCGAAGGAAGCCTACCAGGCGCATTTCCACAAGATGGTCGCCATCGCCTCGGCGGTGCGCATCTGCAGAAAGTACGCGGCGGAGGGCTGCCGCATGGGCGTCATGCTCCACCTGACCCCGGTCTACGCGAGAAGCGGGGAGGCGAGGGACGTGCAGGCCGCGTACCTGGCGGATCTGTTCAATGTGCGGCTCTATCTGGACCCGGTCCTGAAGGGAGAGTTCCCGCCGGATCTGATCCGCATCCTGAAGGAACAGGACTGCATGTTTGAGTACCGGGAGGAGGACCTTGAGGCCATCCGGCGCTGGCGGATCGACATGCTGGGGACGGACTACTACTTCCCCATCCGCGTCAAGGCGAGGGAGACCGCCTATACCAGGGAGGCCTTCCATCCTGAGATGTTCTACGAGCCCTGGATCATGCCCGGACGGCGCTTCAACAGCGACCGCGGCTGGGAGATCTATCCGCAGGCCCTGCTGGATTTCGGCATCCGCCTGAAGGAGGATTACGGCAATATCCCGTGGCTGATCAGCGAGAACGGCATCGGCATCGCGGGGGAGGACAGGCGCCGCGGCGAGGACGGCATCATCAACGACGAGTACAGGATCGAGTTCATCCGGGATCACCTGACCTTCGCCCTGAAGGCGAGGGAAGCCGGCTGCGACCTGCGCGGCTATCTGATCTGGTCCTACGTGGACAATCTTTCCGCCCTCAACGCCTTCAAGAACCGCTACGGCCTGCTGGAGCTGGACAGGGAGACGCTGGAGAGAAGGCCGAAGCGGTCGGTCTTTTGGCTGCAGGATGTGCTGAAAAAGGGCGAGCTGCCGGAGGCGGAAGCCTGACCCGGCCCGGTTTTGTGACAATGAAAATCTGCCCCTGCCGGGACCCCGGCGGGACGGCATCAGGGAACAGGAGGAGAGAAGATGAGTGACGAGAAGAGACTGCAGCTGGCGGAAAAGCTTCGCGCGTCGGATACCGGAAAGGTCCGGGCGCTGATCGGCTTTGACGGGTTTGTCGATACGGTCGTGCACGCGGTGGACACGCGGACCGGCCCCGATACCTACACGAGGGTCAGGACGATCGGGGATTACGGGCGCAAGTTCCTGGCGGCGGCCGGGCTGAGCATGAACATCGAGATGGTCCCCCATGAATCGAAGATCGGCGGCATCTCCGCCATCCTGGCGAACTCCCTCTCCCTGCTGGGCATGGACCTGACCTTCATCGGCGCCTGCGGCGAGGACGCCCTCGTGCCGGTCTACCGCGAGATGGCGGAGCGTTCGACGATCTACTCGATCTGCGATCCCGCCACGTCGGACGCCATCGAATTCCAGGACGGCAAGGTCATCAGCAGCAAGCTTGAGCCGCTGAAGAATTCCGACTGGGCGCACGTGAAAAAGCACATCCCGCTGGATACCCTGGCGAAGATCTACGACAGCGCCGACCTGATCGGCTACGGCGGCTGGGCCCTCTCCATCAACGTCAACAGCATCTGGAAGGGCGTGATGAACGAGGTCTTCCCGCTGATGAAGAGCACGGACAGAAAGCAGATGTTCTTCGACCTGTCCGACCCGGCCAAGCGCACGAAGGAGGACATCCTGGAGGCGATCGACCTGATCCGGGCGCACCGCGACCGCTTCACCGTGGGCATCGGCTTCAACGAGAAGGAGAGCTTCGAGATCTGCGAGCTCTACGGCAAGACCAGGGAGGACTTCTCCTCCATGAAGGAAGTGCCCGTGTTCCTGCGCGAAAAACTGGGCCTCGAATACGTCGTCGTGCATCCGGTGAAGACCGCCTGCGGGTTCGACGGGGAGACCTGCGCAGAGGTGCAGGGCCCGTACTGCGCGGAGCCGCGCCTGACCACGGGCGCAGGCGACAACTTCAACGCGGGCTTCCTGACCGCCCGCATGCTGGGGCTGCCGCTGGAGGAGTGCCTGATGACGGGTACCGCCAACTCAGGCTTCTACGTGCGCAACGCGCGCAGCGCCACTTTCCCTGAACTGTGTGATTTCGTACAGGCCTGGGGAGAAGGGAAAGTCACGGAATAAGACCACGGAGCGCAGAAAGAAACAGAAAGCAGAGAAGAAAAAGCGGGGGAGTCCCGGCCGCAGGCGCGGCCGGGACTTTTTTGATGCAAAAAGTCAATATCAGACAGGTTTTTCTGCGCAGATCCGCGGCGCTTTTTGCGGCGGTGATGCTCGCGCTTGTGACTGTCCTTTCAGGCGCCGCGGCTGTTTTCGCAGAGGATGCGGACAGCGGACGCTGGGGGGCGGCGGCAGACGAGATCGATAAATATCTGGATGCCGGATTTGAGTATTACCTGGAGGGAGATACGAAAAGCGCTTACGACAGCGTCAGCGATGCGTTCGAGAGGGCGGAGCCGCGCATTGCGCTCCCTCTTCGCTTAAGGAAAGACAGCCCCGGCTGTCCCTGATCACATACCCCC
>CAMOKZ010000111.1 GCA_946618155.1 uncultured Lachnospiraceae bacterium
TCATCACCGGAAGAAACAGCCGCAACTCTCGCGATCTGCTTTTTCCCGCGGACCTTCTTGCTCATTTCCTTGATGACCTCGACAGCGGCATCCGTAGCCTTTCTCATGCCCTTTCTGAGCACGATCGGGTTTGCGCCTGCAGCCAGGTTCTTCATGCCTTCGTTAACCATCGCCTGAGCGAGGACAGTAGCGGTCGTGGTGCCGTCGCCGGCCACATCGTTCGTCTTGGAAGCGACTTCGCGGATGAGCTGTGCGCCCATGTTCTCGAAAACGTCTTCCAGTTCGATCTCTTTCGCGATCGTAACGCCGTCGTTGGTGATCATCGGAGCGCCGTACTGCTTATCGAGAACAACGTTTCTGCCTTTCGGCCCAAGGGTCACGCGGACGGTATCCGCAAGCTTATTTACGCCGTTTTCCAGAGCTTCTCTGGCTTCCGCGCCGAATTTGATCTGTTTTGCCATTTCTGTATCCTCCTGTATTCTGTATACATCCGCCCTGCGCGGCGGAAACGGTCACTGCTCAGTCTTCCACTACAGCCAGAATATCGCTCTGCTTTACGATGATGTACTCCTCATCGCCCAGCTTCACTTCGTTGCCGGCATACTTGGAATAGATCACTCTGTCGCCGGCCTTGACCTGCATAACGACCTCTTTGCCATCGATCACGCCGCCCGGGCCAACCGCGATCACTTCCGCTTCCTGCGGTTTTTCCTGCGTCTTGGCGGTCAGGATGATGCCGCCCTTGGTCTTTTCTTCGGCTTCAAACTGTTTCAGTACGACCCTGTCTCCCAACGGTACTAACTTCATTTTTGTTCCTCCTTAAGGGTTATCCTTCCGATTGATGGAGCCAGGATATTCGGCCCCTGTATTATTAGCACTCACTCAAACCGAGTGCTAAATCACGGTATTATATTAGTGTATGTTGGAAAAGAATGCAACCGCCTCGAATTCCGCAAAACCGTTGCATCCTGCTTTTTTCTCATATTTACTCTGTTTTGCTCCATATTTCTTTAATATTTGCAGTTTTATATGAAAAACACGCCTACAGGGCACGTTCTGCGGCATTCGCATCATCACATGAAGAAAGCGGCCTCCCCGCTGTCCGCGGAGAAGCCGCCCCATGCGCAGCCATCTGCCTGCGCTGATTTACATATGTTTTTCTTCCCGGATCTTCGCCAGCTCATCAAAGACCACATCGTTAAAGACCTTGATGTAGGTGCCCTTCATGCCGGAAGAGCGGGATTCGATCACGCCCGCGCTCTCGAACTTGCGCAGCGCGTTGACAATGACCGAGCGCGTGATGCCGACGCGGTCCGCGATCTTGCTGGCCACGAGGACGCCCTCGCTGCCGCCCAGCTCGTCAAAGATATGAATGATCGCCTCAAGCTCCGAGTAGGAAAGCGTGCTGATCGCCGACTTGACGATCTGCACCTTGCGGGACTCCTCGGCGTTCTCCTCGTTCACTGAACGCATCATCTCCAGGCCGACCACGGTCGTCCCGTACTCACTCAGGATGATGTCATCAATGTCATAGGGTCTCTCGCAGCGGTACATAAACACCGTGCCGAGACGCTCCCCCGCGATATCGATCGGCGTGATGATCGCCTGGTACTTGCGTGTGGTCTCCCCGGCAAACCCGAGGGTCTCCAGGTTGACGTTCTCCTTCGTGGAAAGGACGCTCAGGAAGCGTTCATTGAGCATGGGATCAATAAAACCGCCCACCTTGTCGGCGATGAGTTCGCGGATCTCATCCACGCCCTCGCAGATGCCCACGCCAAGGACCTTTCCCTTCTTGCTGATGACAAGAATATTTGAATCCAGAATGTCGGTCAGTACATCACAGATGTCGTTGAATACTACTTTACTTTTGCTGTTGTTATGAAGCAGCTGATTGATCTTCCTTGTTTTATCCAGCAGCTGTACGCTCATTTCTTCCTCCATGTCCGCCCTGTATTACTCCCCTCACAAAGCGGGTTCCGTTGAGCGGAACATAACTACTCTATCACACTGTTTTCAGAAATTCAACCGACACTTCTCTATTTATTCGAATTATAGCCGCAATTTTTGTCCGCGCAGACAAGTTTCGTCCCTTTCTCCACCATATAGCCGCCGCAGCGGGGGCATCTGGTGGCAGAAGGCTTCTGCCAGGACATGAAATCGCATTCCGGATTCTCGCAGCCGAAATATCTGCGGCCGGTCTTGGTCCTGCGGATCACGACTTCCTGCCCGCAGACCGGGCAGGCAACGCCCGCCTTCTCCAGGTAGGGCTTGGTGTTGCGGCACTCCGGGAAGCCGGGGCAGGCCAGGAATTTTCCGTGCGGTCCGTACTTGACCACCATGTTCCTGCCGCACTGCTCGCAGATCACATCGGTCACTTCATCGGCGATCGTCACCTTCTCCAGGGACGCCTCCGCCTGTTTGACCGCCTGGTCGAGGTCCGGATAGAAGTTTTCGACGACCGTCTTCCAGTTGATGGTGCCCTCTCCCACGCTGTCCAGCAGAGACTCCATATTCGCGGTAAAGGACACATCGACGATGGTCGGGAAAGCCTTTTTCATCATATCGTTGACGGCTTCGCCAAGTTCCGTCAGGTGAAGGTTCTTCTTCTCCTTCAGGACATATCTTCTGGCCAGAAGCGTCGTGATCGTCGGCGCATAGGTGCTGGGGCGTCCGATCCCCAGTTCTTCGAGGGTGCGCACAAGCGTCGCCTCGGTATAGTGCGCGGGCGGCTGGGTAAAGTGCTGCTCCGGCACAAACTCGCGCAGGGAAAGGACCGACTGCTCGTCGAGCGAGCCGCTGATCGTATTCCCCTTCTTCTCTTCCTCCTCCCCGTCGCTGTAAACGGAAAGGAAACCGTCGAAGCGAAGCTTGGACGCCGATACCGTAAAGGTATACTCTCCGCCCCTGATCTTCACAGATGTCGTATCATAGACGGCCGGTTTCATCCGGCTGGCCGTAAACCGCTTCCAGATCAGCTGATAAAGGCGGTACTGATCCCGGGTAAGCGCTTCCTTGACCACTTCAGGCGTCCGCATGATATCCGAGGGCCGGATCGCTTCGTGCGCGTCCTGAATCTTCTTATCGCTCTTGTTGACCGCGTTTCGCGTCCCCGCTGCGGCATACTCACTGCCATACCGTTCGCCGATGAACTGGCGGGCAGCCTGGTCAGCCTCCTCGGAGATACGGGTGGAGTCGGTACGCAGATAGGTGATCAGACCGACGGTCCCGCTGCCCTTGATATCGATGCCTTCATAAAGCTGCTGCGCAATGCGCATGGTCTTCTGGGTAGAGAAATTGAGCAGGCGCGACGCGTCCTGCTGGAGCGTACTCGTCGTAAAGGGTAAGGGCGCCTTCCTCGTACGCTCGCCCTTTTTCACTTCGCTGACACGCCAGCTCGCGTCTTTCAGCTTGGCCAGGATCTTGTCCAGCTGTTCCCGGGAGGAAATGTCGATCTTCTTCTCTTTCCCGTAAAAGCGCGCAGTCAGAGGCTTTTTCTCTCCCTCGACATCAAAGGACGCTTCCAGCGTCCAGTACTCTTCCGGAATGAAATCATTGATCTCCTGTTCCCTGTCCCCGATGATCCGCAGGGCGACCGACTGCACGCGGCCGGCAGAAAGGCCCCGCTTGATCTTCGCCCAGAGCAGCGGGCTGATACGGTAACCGACCATGCGGTCCACCATACGCCTGGTCTGCTGGGCGTCCACCATGTCCATATCGATGGCGCGGGGATGCTTGAGCGCTTCTTTGACCGCGGACTTCGTGATCTCGTTAAAGGTGATCCGCGACATTTTGGCCGGCTCAAGCTTCAGCGCCTGGGCCAGATGCCAGGAGATGGCCTCCCCTTCGCGGTCAGGGTCCGTCGCAAGATAGATCTTGTCCGCCTTACGGACCTCCTTGCGCAGACT
Source organism: uncultured Lachnospiraceae bacterium (assembly GCA_946618155.1). Lineage (GTDB taxonomy): Bacteria > Bacillota > Clostridia > Lachnospirales > Lachnospiraceae > CAMOKZ01. The sequence goes on from CAMOKZ010000111.1 coordinate 3,906, forward strand.
GGCCAGAATCTCACCCTTTCCCCTTATCGTAATGTACTTGGGTTCATAATCGTGTTCCGGATCAAAGCCGAGCTGGCTCTTCGGAAGATCTCTCACATGGCCGTTGGATGCCATTACGGTATAATTCGGGCCAAGGAATTTCTTTATTGTTTTCACCTTCGTCGGGGACTCGACGATCACAAGGTATTTCGCCATTGTCAAAGCCTCACAAACAGGAATAGTTGATCATAAGTATCCAGCCGCCTAAAGGCGGCAAATCGAAGTTACTATACACCTATTTATGAGCCCGCGCAAGTAGAAAAATACACCGCCCGCGGAACAGTATCCCCGGACGGTGTATTTTTTACCCCGGCAGCTGCCTGCCTGCGTTATTTTTTCATCAAGGCTCACTCATACCAGTTCCAGCCGATGCCCTCGTAGCGGAAGGGGCTGGTCCCGGCGAGATACTGCGCCGACAGATCCTGATATTCGTCCGTGCTGCTGGTATAGTAATGGTTGAACGCATTCCGGTCAAAGAAGCGGTAGACCGGCACGCCGTCATTTGCGGGCGCATACCAGGCAATGCCCTCATAGACATAGTGATCGGTGCCGTCCTTAAGCGTGCGCGCCAGCGTATCCTTCTCCGCCTCGCTTGCCGTGTAGAAATGATCCATCGTCTCCTTGTTCCAGAAGCGGTAGACCGGCACGTTCCAGGCGGCGGAATTCTCCTCGACGAAGCCCGCGATCCCCTGGTACTGGTAGGTGTCCTTTCCTGTACGGTAATTCTCAACGATCTGGTCTTTCTCATCCTCGCTGATCGTCCAGAAATAATCCTGCATATAAATGCTGTAGAACTGATAGACCGGGACTACCGGAATGGACCTGGGCAGATTGACGCTGAAGGACTGATCCGGGTTCTGGTAAACGCCGCCGCAGGGATTGGCCGGCGGAACATTCACAAACGCGGACGCAGCCTGCGCACAGACGCCCAGCAGCAGGGAAACGACCATGGCGATGACAACAACACTTGCTCTTCTCCTCATTCTTTCTCCTCCCTCTCATCCCGGTCGGAACCGGCCTTCCCGGCTCACGTCCGATTGAATATCTTCTTTATAATAATACCATATACCGGGGAGGAAAAAAAATAATCTGAACCGTCCTGGCGCAAAGAAGCTATATTGCTCCCCGCGCATAGAGATTTTTGGCCACCTCCCTCGCTGCCCCTTTCAGCTGCAGCTTAAGCAGGACGCTGCTGAGGCGGCTGTATGAGAAGCCTGATTTTTCCAGTATCTCTTCGAAACTGACCGGTGTCACATCCAGCAGGTCTGCCACCAGCTTTTCATCTCCGGCAAGCGGCGCAGCCTCTTTGGCTTCGCTGTCCGCCCCCGGGCAGGACAGGCCCAGCATTTCCGGCAGGTCATCCATGGAAAAGAGCGGCCACGCGCCCTGCGCGATGAGGCGGTTGCATCCGGCGCTGACCGGGTCTGTGATCCGCCCCGGGACGGCAAAAACCTCTTTGCCCTGATCGAGGGCGCAGTCCGCCGTGATCAGCGTGCCGGAGCGCTCTGCCGCTTCCACCACGATAACAGTGTCAGCCAATCCGCTGATAATCCGGTTGCGCAGCGGAAAATGCCCGGCAAGAGGCGCCGTGCCCGGCGCAAACTCGGAGATCACGCCCCCTGTCTGTCTGAGCCTACGGTACAGGCCCAGATGCTCCTGGGGGTAGCAGACGTCCGCGCCGCAGCCGAGGACCGCATAGCTTTTTCCGCCGCAGCGCACCACCTCTTCCTGCGCGATCCCGTCGATGCCGAAGGCCATCCCGCTGATCACCTGTACGCCGCAGCGTGCCAGCATTTTCGCCGCCTTCTGTGCTGCCGCTCTCCCGTACCCGCTGCACCGTCTCGCCCCGATCACCGCGACGGAAGGCACATCGTCCCGCGGAAGCCCGCCCAGATAAAACAGCCCGAAGGGACAATCCGGAATGCGCCGCAAGCGCTCCGGAAAATCCGTGTCCCCGGCCGCGGCAAATTTCATGCCGAGGCGCTCAAGCCTGTTTTTCGCCTCTTCCCTTGGGAACTTCCTGCGGTAGTTCAGGAATTGCCGGATCCAGTGGTTCCCGGTCTTCTCCCAGAGAGCAAATTCCTTATCCGGCGCCTCACAGACAGCACTGGCACTGCCGAAGACTGCGAAAAGCCCCTGCAGATGAGTTCTGTACATCCCGGGGGACATGCAAAGATACTGCAGGCAGTCCCGCTCCACCGCAAGCGCCTGTTCCTTCTCCCGTTCGTTCTGCAGCAGACTCTCCCTAAATCCCACCCTTACTCCCTTCTTTGTGTGTCATTTTTCCTTATGCTCCCTCCCAGTACCTGCGGTCCAGTGAGCGGTAACCGATGGCCTCTGCGAGGTCCTCCGTGCGGATCTGTCTTTCCCCGGCAAGATCGGCGATCGTCCTGGCGACTTTGAGGATCTTCCCGTAGGCGCGCGCCGTCAGCCCCAGTTTTTCATATACGTCCTGCATCAACCGGCGGCAGGGTTCGTCAAGGAAGCAGAATTCCCCGGCAGCGTCCATCGTCAGGTCTGCGTTGAAGCGAAAAGACGTATGCTTATAGCGCTCCTCCTGCAGGAGCCTTGCTTTTGTGACGCGCTCCCGGATCAGCACAGAGGGTTCGCCGCCGCCCGTCTGTCCGCTGACATCGGCATATCCCACCGGGGAAGCCTGGGCAACGATATCCATCCTGTCCAGAAGCGGACGGCTGATGTGATCCAGATAACGCTTGACATCCCGCTTTGCGCAGGTGCACCTCGCCATGTCAGGATAATAGCCGCATTTGCAGGGATTCATCGACGCCACCAGCATAAAGTCCGAGGGGAAGACATAGGTCCCGCTGTTCCTCGTGATCGTCACCGTGCCGTCCTCAAGCGGCTGGCGCAGCGTCTCCAGCACGGCGGCGGAAAACTCCGGCAGTTCGTCCAGGTAAAGCACGCCTCTGTGGGCAAGGCTGACTTCGCCGGGCATGGGCACCCTTCCCCCGCCGACCAGGCCGGCCTGGGTAACGGTGTGGTGGGGCGACCGGAACGGCCGCTGCGTGAAAAGCCCGGCGCCTTCCGGCAGCAGTCCTGCAATGCTGTGGATCTTTGTGACCTCCAGTGCCTCCTCCTGCGTAATGCCGGGGAGAATGCCCGGCAGGCAGCGGGCTGTCATACTTTT
>CAMOKZ010000112.1 GCA_946618155.1 uncultured Lachnospiraceae bacterium
TCGCGCCCTGGAGCCGCTCTTTAAGGGAGATGTGCTGGAGATCCCCGCAAAGCGGTCAGACAAAAAGCCTATGGAGCTTACCCTCGGCCGGGATATTGCCGCAGGCAGGGAAGAGAGGCTGGCCTGCCCCGCAGGGGCAAAGGGCATGACGCCGGCGCCGGGGACCATTCTCATGCGCACCCACTGCCCGTCCCTGCTGGAGGAGATCGGGGCCCGCTATCTGAAGACCGGTCCCCAGGAAGAAATTAAGGGAACCTTCATTCTTCGGGCGGGAGAGTGCGCTATACTGGAGGCATCGCTGGGGAAGACAAAGGTCCGTGTCATCGGGGCCGCCCCCGAAAAGGCGGTGAGCCGCGCCGTCTCCCCGGCGGACATCGAAAAGCAGCTGAGAAAGACGGGCTCTACGCCCTTTGTCTTCGGCGAGCTCGGCGTGAACGTGGAGGATGGGCTGTTCTATCCCCTGCAGGCGGTCAATGAACTGCGCCGCCGCGCGCTGACTGCCCTTGCCGAAGAGATCTGCGCCGCCGCAAGGCGGCCTGCAGGCAGCGGGCCGAAGGGGTGGGCGCAGGACGATGAAGTACCCGGACAGAAGGGGTACCCGCAGGACGAGCCGGTACCGGTGGCCCGGTCCGCAGAAGCTTCCGCAGACGCGCCGGCACAGACGCCCGCCTTCCGGGTGAGCGTGGAGACCCGGGAACAGGCGGAAGCTGTCCTTGCTTTCCTGGATATGGGTAAAGGAAAAGAGAATCCCCTGCAGGCCGTGTACGCGGACTGTGCGATGTTCCTCTCCCCGGACGGGGACAAAGGGGGACGGGAGAAGTTCGCGGCGCTTGCCAGCGCTCTTCACGGCGCCGGATGCCGGCTTCTGCTCACCCTGCCGCCCATCTGGCGCGGGGAGGTAAAGTCCCGTTTCCTTTCCGTGTTCGACGAAGAGACCCTCGGCCTTTCCGACGGATTCCTGATCCGCAGCGCCGAGCAGCTCCTCTTTGTTCAGGACTGGAGAGGGAAAAAGGAGATCGCGGCCGACGCCGGCGTCTACACCTGGAACAGAGAGGCCAGGGCCTTTCTTGCCGGGTACGGGGTCGACCGGGATACCGTGCCCTTTGAGCTGACGGGCCGGCAGATCGAGGAGCGCGGCGCGGCGGGGAGCGAGATGGTCGTCTACGGCCGCATCCCCCTGATGATCACGGCGCAGTGCATCCGGAAAAACCTCGGGGAATGCCGCCGCCGCACCGGCGTCTTTTCCATCACAGACCGCATGGGCGCGCAGTTCCCGGTGAGGAACAGCTGCGTCTACTGCATGAATACCATTTACAACAGTGTCCCGCTGGACCTTCGCCCGGTCTGGGAGAAGGTGATGCGCCTCGGCTGCGCCTCTGTGCGCTTTGCCTTCACCACGGAGAGCGGGGAGGAGACCGGAAGGATCCTTTCCGGCCATATTCCCGCGCAGACCACGAGGGGACACTTTGCACGCGGAGTGGAGTAATATGTCGAACCTGATGACACTTGCCCTGCAGACGGCAAAATATCTGATGATCGTCCTGATGGTCATCTATACCTTCCAGAGCTTCGCCGTGTTCGCCAGGACCGGAGCGCAGGCCAAGGACATGGTCTTTCTTCGTCAGGACGTCTGCATTTTCATCCTGCATTTTCTTGCGTTCTTCGTGCTGTTTCTGAAGACGATGGACATGCAGCTGATCATCTTTTACGCCGAACAGTGCCTGTACCTGGCTTTCGCCCTGCTGCTGTGGCGGAACCTCTACCCGAGGGCCTCGCGGCTTCTGATCAACAACATGTGCCTGCTGCTCACCATCGGCATGATCATGATCACCCGGCTCTCCTACGACTGGTCGGTCAAACAGTTCACGATCATCTGCGCGGGCAGCGCGATCGCCCTGGTGATTCCGGTGATCATCCGGAAGCTCAGCTTCATCACGAAGATGACCTGGGCCTACGTGTTCGTGGGCATCGGCGTCCTGCTGCTGGTCCTGGTCGCGGCCAGGGTGACCAACGGCGCCAAGCTTGCCCTCACGGTGGGCGGATTTGCCTTCCAGCCCTCGGAATTCATCAAGATCGTGTTTGTTTTCGCGGTCGCCGGCCTGCTTTCCGGAGCCGCCGGGGACATGCGCAGGATCATTGTGGCGACCGTCCTGGCGGCGGTCCACGTGCTTATCCTGGTGATCTCCACAGACCTGGGCAGCGCCCTGATCTTTTTTGTCACCTACCTGGTCATGCTCTATGTCGCGACGCGCAATCCCTTCCTCGTCTCCGCCGGACTCATCAGCGGGGCGGCGGCAGCGGTGGCCGCCTGGTTCCTGTTCGGCCACGTGCGGGTACGCGTCTCCGTCTGGCTTGACCCCTTTGCCGATTACGCGAATACCGGCTACCAGATCAGCCAGGCGCTGTTCGCCATCGCGGCGGGAGGGTGGTTCGGCACCGGCCTCTACGACGGGTCGCCGACGGCCATCCCCTATGTGGCACAGGACTGCATGTTCGCGGCCATCTCGGAGGAGCTCGGCGCAGTCTTTGCCATCTGCCTCATCCTGATCTGCCTGAGCTGCTTTATCATGTTCATCAATATCGCCATGAAGCTGACGAACCGCTTTTACCGGCTGGTCGCCCTGGGACTGGGCACCACCTACGCGATGCAGGTGTTTCTGACGATCGGCGGCACGACGAAGCTGATCCCCCTGACCGGCGTGACGCTGCCGCTGGTCAGTTACGGCGGAAGCTCCGTGCTGAGCACGCTGATCATGTTCGCGATCGTGCAGGGCCTGTATATGCTTCGGGTCGATGAGGAAAAGGAAAATGAGAAAGAAAGAGAAAGGACAGGGGACCTTCCGGGTACGGGAGATCCGGCTTGATACGCAGGAACAGCCGCAGGGACCGGCGGACCGGACGCGCAATACCGAGCTGGTCATCATCACCTACGTCTTTGTGCTGCTGTTCGCCCTGCTTGTCGGCACCATGGTGTGGCTCAATACGGTGAAGCACACCGCACTGGTCCAGAACGTCAACAATACAAAGAAGGATTCTGCCGCCGACCGGATCATCCGCGGTTCCATCGTGACCGAGGAGGGCGCGGAGCTGGCCGTCACGAATGTGGATGCGGACGGGCGGGAGACCAGATATTATCCCTACGGGCAGATGTTCGCCCACGTGGTCGGCTACGCCAGCAACGGCAAGGGCGGGCTGGAGGCGTCCATGAACTACGACCTGCTCTCCACCCATTCGTCGCTTCTTTCCCAGCTGCGCAGCGAGGAGAGCAGCGAGAAGGTCCACGGGGACAGCGTGGTCACCACCTTTAACCCGGTGCTGCAGGAGGCGGCCTACTACGCCCTCGGGTCAAACCGCGGGGCTGTGGTCGTGATGGAGCCGGACAGCGGCAAGATCCTGGCCATGGTATCCAAGCCGGATTTCGATCCCAACACGATCAGCCAGGAGTGGGAGAGCATGATGGCGGACAGCGCCAGCAGCGCCCTGCTCAACCGGGCCTGCCAGGGACGCTACCCGCCGGGATCCACCTTCAAGATCCTGACTGCCCTCGGGTATCTGCGGGCGCATCCGACCGACTGGAACAACTACTATTACGACTGCCAGGGCGCCATGTCCCGCGGCGACATTACGATCAACTGCTACAACTGGGAGGTGCACGGAGGCGAGGACCTGGAGGGCGCCTTTGCCCATTCCTGCAATACGGCCTTTGCCTCGATCGGCCTGGAGCTGGACAACGCCCAGTTTAAATCGCTGGCGGAGAGCTTCTGCTTCAATACCTCGCTGCCCACCTCTCTGCCCCACAGCCAGAGCGTGTTCCGCCTGGAGGCGGGATCCTCCGAGGAGGAGCAGATGACGACGGCGATCGGCCAGGGCAACACCCTGGTCACGCCCCTGCACATGTGCATGATCGCGTCCTGTGTGGCGAACGGCGGCATCATGATGAAGCCCTACTGCGTCTCCCGGATCCAGACCTACGACGGGGAGACCGTGTCAGAGACCACGCCCTCAATCTACAAGGAGCTGATGAGCGCGGACGAGGCGCAGATCCTGACCCAGTTCATGAAGGCCACGGTGAATTACGGAACGGCCCAGGAGCTGGGCTGGGGATGGTACAGCGCCGCAGGCAAGACCGGGTCGGCGGAGTACGAGACGGAAGGCGCCACCGGCACCCACTCCTGGTTCGTCGGATTCTCCAACGTGGACGATCCCGATCTGGCGATCGCCGTGATCGCGGAGGACGGCGGAACGGGAAGCGCGACGGCAGTGCCCATCGCCCGCGCTGTCTTTGACGCCTGGTATGGTTCCTGACAGCCGCTGTTGCGCGGCAGGGAAAAATAGGGTATACTGGGTTAGAGTTTAGACCCGGGATGCCGGGAATACGCCTTGCAGGAGGATATTGCAGCATGATCGAAGCAACAAGCTGTGGCGGCGTGGTAATTTTTCGAGGCAAGATTCTGGTACTGTTCAAGAGCTACAAGAATAAGTACGAAGGATGGGTATTGCCGAAGGGGACAGTGGAGGAAGGCGAAGAGTATACAGACACCGCGATAAGGGAAGTGCGTGAGGAGACTGGCGCGAAGGCCGTTATCGTCAAATATGTGGGCAAGAGCCAGTACACCTTCAGCATCCCGGACGACACCGTCTCCAAGGATGTACACTGGTACCTGATGATGTCGGACAGTTATTACAGCAAACCGCAGCGCGAAGAGTACTTTGTCGATTCCGGCTACTATAAATTCCACGAGGCCTATCATCTCCTGAAATTCGCAAACGAGAAGATGATCCTGGAAAAGGCCTACAATGAGTATCTGGAGCTGAAAAAGAAAAATCTCTGGGGCACAGGGAGAATGTGAAACGGAAGTCCGTGTCCGCATTGCGGGCACGGATTTTTCGGCTGCAGGGCAGGGAGAACACGGATGGACTGGTATCGTGAACTGTACCGGGACGGCCTCTCACGGGCTAAGGCGGACAAAATGCGGGCGGACGCCGAGGCCGGAGGGAACGCTTTCTTCGGCTATTATATCGTGATCGGCGAAGCCCCTTCCCACGTGCTTGAACTTATTCCCGCGAAGGAAATGCGCAAGGAGACCGTGCGCGGCGCCTGCCGCCTGGTGGTCGGCCTTGCCGGCGGAAGGGAAGGCGCCGTGCGGATCGCGAAAAGGATCACCGAGAAGGTATACCGGGAGACCGGTGACCTGAAGATCAGAGAATACTTCCTCGGGGACGCCGGGGAGCCGTAGAAAAAGTGGGATGGCGGATATGCTGCATATATTACTGTGGATAGTCAGGATCGCCGGCATTCTCCTTGGAACCGTTCTGGGGCTGATCGTGCTGGCGCTTCTTCTTATTCTGCTCGTGCCGGTGCGATACGACGCGGAGGGGAAAAAGAAGGAGAAGAGCCTGGCGGCCAGGGCCAGGGCCTCATGGCTGCTGCGCCTGGTCCGTGTGCAGGCCGTATATCGGGACGGCGAGACGCGGGTGACGATCTTTCTGTTTGGAAGACCCTTTAAGAAGATGCGCTTCGGCACGCGGAAGGTGCCTGACGGCGCGCCGGCAGCGAAGGCGGGAGACAAGCCTGCTGCAAAACCGGCGGCGCCGAAGACCGAAAGTAAGCCGCCGGCGCTAAAAACGGAGAACAAGCCTCAGGCGGCAAAAACGGAGAGCAAACAGGAAGCAAAGCCTGCGGCAGCAAAGCCCCAGGCGGCAAAGCCGGCGAGCAGCGCGGCGGCGCCGAAGACCGAAAGTAAGCCGCCGGCACCAAAGCCAAAAGATAAACCGAAGGAAAAACCGAAGGAAAAACCGCCGAAAAAAGAGCGGGAGGAGGGCATTTTCGCGAAGCTTCTGCGAAATGTGCACAGGATCCCGGAGATGCTGACGGACATCATCTCCGCAGCCGCCGGTACATGGCCGGAAGGCGCGGACAGGGCGGCGGAGAAGATCGACGACATCAGAAAAAAGGCAGATCCCTGGATCACCCCGCAGATGCGGGGGCTTTACCGGAAGGTACTGCGGTATCTGCTTCGGATATGGCGGCACTACAGGCCGCGCACCCTCAAGGGGTGGCTGCGGTTTGGGGCCGGGGCGCCCGACCTTACCGGGCAGCTGACCGGGCTCGGGTATAGGCTCATCCCCCAGGCGGGAGGAGACTACAGCCTGGAACCGGATTTTTCACAGAAGATACTGGAAACGGACTCCGCGCTGTCCGGGCATATCAGATTGTGCTGGGCGGCGCTGGCAGCGGTGGGCCTGCTCCTTGACAGGCGGGTATGGAAACTCATCCGCAGGCTGCGGGGCAAAGGAGGAGAATGATGGCAGAGAATTTTCAGAACACGGCAGGTGCCCTGTTTAAGGGCATGGAGGAATTTGTCACGTCCAAGACAGTGGTGGGCGAGGCGGTCTATGTGGGAGATACCATCCTTCTTCCCCTGATCGAGGTGTCCTTCGGCATGGCGGCGTCAGCGAAGACCCAGGACCGCGGCAACGCGGGCGGCGGCGGAATGGGCGGAAAGATGACGCCTACCTCCGTCCTGGTCATCCGCGGCGGACAGGTCCGCGTGGTGAACGTCAAGAATGCGGACGGCCTGAGCAGGCTGATCGATATGGTCCCGGATCTTGTCAGCCGTTTTTCCCCAAAGGATCCGATGAAGGACGAGAAGGTCAGGAAAGCGGTGGACGAGGCCGCGCAGAAGGAAGAAGAGTTCTGAGGAGAGAAACAGATAGAGAAATGAAAAAGGCCTTCGCTGATGCGAAGGCCTTTAAAAATCGACTCCGTGAAAGCTTACGCTCTCTCGACTTTGCCGGAACGAAGGCAGGAAGTACACACGTACATCTTCCTGACGGTCCCGTTCATATTACAGGAAACACGCTTGATATTCGCTTTCCACATATGATTGCTTCTTCTATGAGAATGGCTCACGTTGTTACCAAAATGAGCAGCTTTGTCGCAAACAGCACATCTCGCCATGACTGCACCTCCTTGTAACAGACTAAGTCTTACTTTCAAAGACTTGCAACATGGACTATTCTAACAGAACAAATATGGTTTTGCAAGCAGTTTCTGAAAAAAAGTTGGGTGC
>CAMOKZ010000113.1 GCA_946618155.1 uncultured Lachnospiraceae bacterium
CGGTCTCCTCCTGCACCGGCGCCGCGGCCGCGGGCCCTGCCGTCCCGCTCTCTCCCTTCGCGTAGGCCGCGCTCTGCAGCGCGAGGGCAGCGGCGAGCGCGAGCGCGCCGCTCTTTTTCAGGCCGCTTACGATATATTCCTTCCCGTATCCCTTCATCCTGCCGCTCCTTTTCTTTGCGGATCTGCCTTTTTCCTTTCCGTTTGCGCCGGCGTTTCCGTCAGCTCAGCGGCACATAGCCGCACTCTTCAATGAACGCCTGCCCGTCCGCGGACAGAAGCCAGTCACGGAGCAGCAGTGCGTTTTCGCTGGACTGCGCGTTCGTTACGCAGTAAAAATCGTTCACCAGGGGATATTCCCCGCTGCCGATCGTCTCCTTATCCGGCGCCACGCCGTCGACCGAGAGGAATTTCAGGTCCGGGAAACCCATCATCTCCGTCGCGTAGTAATACACCGAATAGCCCAGCGCGTTGGCGGTATTTTCATATTCGCGGATCTGCCGGATCATGCCCTCCATGCCGCTGATCATCATCTCCGGCGCGTCGACCATCTGCAGATCGCCCATCAGGAGCTTGCGCATCATGGTCTGGCTGCCGCTCGTCTCCGGCCGCTGGAAGGCCAGGATCTCCTGGTCATCCCCGCCGACCTCCGACCAGTTTGTGATCTTTCCGGTATAGATGTCGATGGCCTGCTGCTGCGTGATGCTCTCCACCGGGTTATCCCGGTTGACGATAAAGACCAGGGCGTCGCGCCCCACCGGTGCCATGTCCAGCGGTTCATATTCAGCCAGCGCGTCCACCGTCTCCTGCGCCGGCTCATAGGCCAGCAGGATATCCCGGTTCCCTTTGGCCAGTTCCAGATAGCAGGGGTTGGTGTTGGTGAAATCTGCCATGGTCTCCTCCGCCTCCTCCTGCGAGCAGCCGGTCACTTTCGCGGCAAGCGCCTCGCACAGCGGAACACAGGCAAGCGAACCGTCGATGCGCGGATATTCCTCCAGCGTCATCTCCGGGAGAGGCAGCTGCTTCTCGCCGGCAAAGACCGCCGATGCGGCAAAAAGCATCGCCGCTGCGATAATGATGATCATCGTGATATGGTTTTTTCTCATCCTCTTTCCCTCCCTTTCAGATGAAAAGCGCGGCATCCCCGGACGGCCTTTCAGCCGCCCGGAAATGCCGCGGTGCCGGGCATTATACTGCCCAGCTGTTTAAGTATGCTTCCTGTTCCGGCGTCAGCCGGTCGATCTCGAGGCCCATGGCCGCAAGCTTTGCTCTTCCGATCTCGTCGTCAATGCTCTCCGGGACCTCGTACACCTTCTTCTCCAGAGAACCGGCGTGCGCCGCCAGCCACCGCAGGCTCAGCGCCTGGACGGCAAACGACATATCCATGATCTCGGCCGGGTGTCCCATGCCGCAGGCAAGGTTGACCAGACGTCCCTCGCCGAGGACGTGCAGCGTCCTGCCGTCCGCCATGGTATAGCCCATGATGTTCTTCCTGCGCTCCCCGCTGCTGACCGCAAGCTCGCGCAGACGGGCAACGTCCACCTCGCAGTCGAAGTGCCCGGCGTTGCACAGGATCGCCTGATCCTTCATGACGGCGAAATGCCGCTCCGTGATCACGTCTTTGCAGCCCGTGACGGTGACGAAGATATCGCCGATCTTTGCCGCTTCGTCCATCGGCATGATCCGGAAGCCGTCCATCGTGGCGTCGAGCGCCTTGAACGGATCCACCTCGGTCACCACGACGCTGGCGCCCATGCCCTTCGCGCGCATGGCAACGCCCTTGCCGCACCAGCCGTAGCCCGCCACCACAACGGTCTTGCCGGCCACGATCAGGTTCGTCGTGTCCATGATGGCGGTCCAGACGGACTGCCCGGTCCCGTACTTATTGTCGTAATAGTGCTTTGCCTTCGCGTCGTTGACTGCCATCATCGCGCAGGGAAGCAGGCCGTCCCGCTCTCTCGCGTGCAGCCGGTGAATGCCCGTCGTCGTCTCCTCGCAGCCGCCGATCAGCGCGTCCGCGTAGTCCGCGCAGCGTCCGCCGAGCAGATTGATCAGGTCGCCGCCGTCGTCCACGATCAGGTGGGGATGGCACTCCAGCGTTTTGGCCAGAAGGTCTTCATATTCCTGCGGCGTAACGCCGTACATGCCGAAGGTCTCGACGCCCATCTCCGCGATGGCCGCCGCCACATCGTCCTGGGTGGAGAGCGGGTTGCAGCCGGTCAGGAAGACCTGCGCGCCGCCCTTTGCCAGGACCAGCCCGAGGTTCGCCGTCTTGGCTTCCAGATGCACGGATACCGCGATCCGCATGCCGGCGAAGGGCTTTTCCTGTTCAAACTGCTGCTCGATCTTCGAGAGGGCGGGCATAAAGGAGCGCACCCACTCGATCTTTCTGCGCCCGGAGGGGGCAAGGGACGGATCCCGAACGATACTCATACTGTTTTCTCCTGTCTGTATTTTGCCTGTCTCTTACAGGTACTTGTCCGCGATGCGCCCCACTTCCCAGCGCACCTGCTCCGCGTCAAAAAGGGTAAACTCCCGGTTCTTCATCACAAAGCGGCCGTCGACCATGACGGACTCCACTTCCATGCCGTTTGCCGAATAGCACAGGGCGCTGACGAGGTCGTTCGCCGGGTACAGGGACGGCTCCCGCAGATCCATGAAGACCAGGTCCGCCTTCGCCCCGTCCGCGATCACGCCGAGCTTTCCTTCCATGCCCACCGCCTTCGCGGGGTTCTCCGTCACCATCGCCGCCACCTGTCTGGCCGGCGCTGCGGCCGCATTGCCCGTGGCAGCCTTGTGGATCATGGTGAACAGCCCCATCTCCCGGAAAAGGTTCAGGGTATTGTTGCTGCTCGTCCCGTCCGTGCCGATGCACAGGTTGATCCCGTTGTCCAGGATGAGGGGAAGGTCGAGATGCCCGTTCCCGAGCTTCGCGTTGGAGGCGGGGTTCGTCACCACCGTCGCCCCGCTCTGCGCCAGGATCTTCGCGTCATTGCCGCGCAGCTTCACGCAGTGGGCAAGCAGGGTCTTCTCATCCATAAAGCCGGTCTCCGCGATCACCTCCACCGGCGTCTTTCCGTATTTCGCGATGCAGTTATCCACCTCGTTGTCGCTCTCCGACAGGTGGGTCTGCTTCAGCAGTCCGCGCTTTTCGGCTTCCTCCGCCGTCTGGGCGTAAAGCCTCGGGGAGCAGCTGTAGATCGCGTGGGGCGAGAGGACAAAGGAAAGTCTGTCCGTCACATGGCCGTACTCCTCGATCTCCCGCAGCGCCTGCTCAAAGCGGCCGGCGCCGTCCGTGTAGAGATCCTCCCCCACGAGGCCGCGCCCGATGTAGCCGCGCATTCCGGAGTCAATGACCGCGCGGCAGGAACCGCCCGGGAACATATGCATGTCCGCGAAGCACGTCGTGCCGGTCCGCAGAAACTCCATGCAGGCCAGCAGGCTGCACCAGTAGGCGCCCTCCGGCGGCAGGCTGTCTTCCACGGGCATCACCCGGCGGAAGAGCCACTCGTCAAAATCCACATCGTCCGCGTAGTTGCGCAGGACCGTCATATAGGCGTGGGTGTGCAGGTTGAGCAGGCCGGGGAGGATGAGCTTCCCCTCCGCCCGGATCTCCTCGCAGGGGCCTTCCCCCGCGCTCTCCCGGATGATTCCGTCCTGCACGAAGACCGTCTTCTCAGCGATCCTGAGGCCTTCCGGCCCCTTCTCCAGCACCTTCCCGCCGGTTATCCGCAAATTCTTTCTGTCACTCATGTAAGCTGCTGCTCCTTTTGGGTATCCCTTCAATACTATTCACGGCTCCGCCCCGCAGGCCTCAGATCGCTGCCCGCACGGCGGTCTTCAGGGCGATCTCCATCATCTCGTGGAAGCTGTCCTGCCGCTCGGCGGCGGAAAGCGCCTCGCCGGTAAAGATGTGGTCGGAGATGGTCAGGATGGACAGGGCCTTCTTGTGGTTGGCCATCGCGGAGAGGTAGAGACCCGCTGTCTCCATCTCGACCGCCAGCAGGCCGAGGCCCTTCGCCTTCTCGTTCACGGTCTTGTCCGGATGATAGAAGAAATCGGAGGTATAGACGCTGCCCACGTCCGCGCGCACGCCGAGCTCCTTCGCCGCCTCAACGGCCGCCTGCAGCATGCCGTAATCCGCGGTGGGCGCGGGAATGCCGGGCAGATCAAAGGAGGTCTGCCAGCCGGAATTGGTGGACGCGGACATCGCGATCACCACGTCGCGCACATGGACGTCCTCCTGCAGGCCGCCGGCGGAACCCACGCGGATGACCGCCTCCACGCCGAAGAAGTTGAACAGCTCATGCACATACAGGCCCAGGGACGGAACGCCCATGCCGGAGCCCATGACGGAAACTTCCTTGCCCTCATAGGTGCCGGTGTAGCCGAGCATGTTGCGCACATCGTTGAACAGCACCGGATTCTCCAGATAATGCTCCGCGATATATTTCGCGCGCAGCGGATCGCCGGGCATCAGGACGCATTTTGCCACATGCGTGCCTTCCTTCAGTTCAATACAGGCGGACGGGGACGTGTTCATCATCGCATTTTCCTCCATTATGTCTTAACTCTGTCTATACTGTTTTTTCTCTCCATGTGCCGGTTTACGCCCATGGGGTCATCCCATGATCTTCTTCAGATTTTCATCGAAGGGCGGGTAGACGATCCCGCGGTCCGTCACGATCGCGGTCACCAGGGAATGGTCCGTCACGTCGAAGGCCGGATTGTAGCACTTCACCTCGGGCAGGGCCATCGGCTTCTCATACCAGAGGCTTTTGATCTCCTCCGGGTCGCGCAGTTCGATCCGGATGTCGCCGCCGGTCGGGCAGTCCATGTCGATCGTAGAGCTCGGGCCCAGGGTATAGAACGGGATCCCGTAGTGCTTCGCCAGGATGGCGACGCCGCTCGTCCCGATCTTGTTGGCAAAATCCCCGTTGGCGGCGATGCGGTCGCAGCCGACGAAGCAGGCCTGCACCCAGCCGTTCTTCATCACGATGGATGCCATATTGTCGCAGATCAGCGTCACGTCGACGCCGGCCTTCTGCAGCTCATAGGAGGTGAGGCGCGCCCCCTGCAGGAGCGGACGGGTCTCGTCGGAGAAGACCTTGAAGTCGATGCCCCTCTCCTTGCCCAGCAGGACCGGACCGATGGCCGTCCCGTATTTGCTTGTCGCCAGCGGGCCGGCGTTGCAGTGGGTCAGGATGCCGTCGCCGGGCTTGACCAGCGAAAGGCCGTACTCGGAGATGCGGGTGCACATCTCGATATCCTCGGCGTGGATGGCAAGGCTCTCTTCCTTCAGCGCCGCGATGACCGCCTCCGGGGCAGCGCCGCGCATCGTGCGGGCCTTCTCCAACATGCGCCTTACTGCCCAGGCCAGGTTAACGGCGGTCGGCCGCGAAGAGATCAGGTAATCCCCGTCCTTTTCCAGCTTTGCCAGCAGCGCTTCGCTGTCCGCCGCGCCGCTGCGCAGGGCAAGAACGTACATCGCGTAGCCCGCGCAGATCCCGATGGCGGGGGCACCGCGCACCGCCAGCGTGCGGATGGCCTCGTAGAATTCCTCAGCCGTCTCCAGGCGCAGGTAATCGGTAACATTCGGCAGGGCTCTCTGGTCCAGGATCTCGACCGCTGTCTCATCCCCGGTCAGATGTACGCTGCAGCCTGCCATATCCTCCCGTGTGACACTCATCTTCATTCCTCCTCAGAGCAGGCGCTCCAGTTCGTCGATCGCGCCGGGCTCCGTTGCCCAGCTCGTCGCGAAGCGCACCACCGTGTGCGTCTCATCCGCCGGCTCCCAGAAGCTGAAGCGGACATGCTCGCCAAGCTCTTTCATTTTCGCGTTTTCCAGTACAATGAACTGCTGGTTGGTCGGCGAATCCAGATGGAAGCGATACCCCTTCTTCTCAAACACCGCCTTCAGGCGCTGTGCCATCTCGATCGCGTGCCGGCTGATCCGGAAATACAGATCATCCGTAAACAGCACGTCGAACTGGATGCCGGCCAGGCGTCCCTTCGCGCAGAGCGCGCCGTGCTGCTTCACCGTCGTCACAAAGTGCGCCGGCGCGTTCCCCCTGGGGAAGACCACCGCCTCGCCGCAGAGGGCGCCTACCTTGGTCCCGCCGATGTAGAAGACATCGCAGAGGGAGGCAAGCTCCGGCAGCGTAAGATCCGCCTCCGGGCTCATCAGCCCGTAGCCGAGCCTTGCCCCGTCAATATAGAGCGGGATCTCGTAGCTGCGGCAGACAGCATAGATCTTTGCAAGCTCCGCCTTGCTGTAGATCGTGCCGTACTCCGTCGGATAGGAGATGTACACCATCCCGGGGAAGACCATATGCTCATGATTCTCATCCGCATAGAACCCCTCGATCAGGGCGCGCAGTTCATCCGCTTCCATTTTCCCATTATGGCCCGGTACCGTCAAGACCTTATGGCCCGTGTATTCGATCGCGCCGGCCTCATGGCAGAAAACGTGTCCGGTGTCGGCGGAAACGACGCCCTCATAGCTTTTCAGCAGGGCCGAGATCACAAGCGCGTTGGTCTGCGTCCCGCCGGTCAGCAGGGTAACGCTTGCGTCCGGGCAGCCGCAGGCAGCGCGGATCTTTTCGATCGCACTGAGGGTGTACCTGTCCGCGCCGTAGCCGGGCAGCTGTTCGCGGTTGGTGGCGGCAAAAGCCTCCAGAATAGCCTCGTGGGCGCCTTCAGTGTAATCGCTCTCAAAAGACAGCATGGGGACCTCCTCTCGCAGGCTGCGTATATCAACAAAACCCTCCGGGTGAAAACCGGAGGGTTCGTAAACAATCATCTTCGCAGGTGTTTAGCCTCAGTGAGACATCGGGGATTCGAACCCCGGACAACTTGATTAAAAGTCAAGTGCTCTACCAACTGAGCTAATATCCCACAGTATACCCGTTTTTGGATATACTAAATGCCCAGAACCGGAGTCGAACCAGTGACACGGGGATTTTCAGTCCCCTGCTCTACCAACTGAGCTATCTGGGCATTTAGTAGCGGGAGTAGGATTTGAACCTACGACCTTCGGGTTATGAGCCCGACGAGCTTC
>CAMOKZ010000114.1 GCA_946618155.1 uncultured Lachnospiraceae bacterium
TACGCTGGTCGCGTTTCTGGCTGGTTTTATCATCGTGCCTGCCGTATTCGCCACCCTCGGCAGCGGGCAGGTCGGCAAGGGCGGCGGCTTCGCCTTTGTCTCCCTGGCGGGCGTCTTTTCCCAGATGCCCGGCGGCACCTTCTTCGGCGCGGCCTTTTATCTGCTGCTCCTCTTTGCGGCGCTGACCTCCTGCGTCTCCCTGATCGAGAGCATCGTGGCCTTCCTCACGGAGAGCTTTTCCTGGCAGCGCAGGCCCACGACCATCGTCGTCTGCGCCCTGATGTTTGCCATCGGCTGCCTGTATACCTGTTCCCAGGCGGCGTATCCCCTGCGGGGCATCTGGTTTGACGCCGCAAACGGCGTGACCTTCCCTCCGCTGTGCGACGCCATGGAGTTTCTGACGGACAGGGTCATGATTCCGGTCTGCGCCCTGGGCAGCTGTATTTTTACGGGCTGGGTCTGGAAGCCGGAGAGCGCGGTCGCGGAGATCGAGCAGAGCGGAGTCCGCTTCGGACTGGCAAAGGTCTATATCGTCCTGATCAAATATGTCGCGCCCCTTGCCATCCTGACCATTCTGGCCGCAAGCTTCTTCGGCGGCGTGACCCTGAGCTGAGCGAAATCCGCTCTGATTTTAATGGATATTGCGCCTGCTTACTGCTATAATGAATACAGCAGCATAAACTATTCCGCAGGGCGGAACATCGAAAAGGAGGATCGTTAATGTCTACCGAAACGACCGGTGCCGCGCAGGCTGCCATGCCGCAGCCCAGGCGAAGCGTTGCTTTTATCGGATCTGAGTGTTACCCGTTTGTCAAGACAGGCGGACTGGGCGACGTGATGTATGCCCTGCCCAAGGCCCTGATCGCACAGAACTGCGATGTCAAGGTCATCCTTCCCCGCTATAAATGCATTCCGCAGAAATACCAGGAGAAGATGGTCTACCGCGGGTCCTTTATGATGGACCTCTGCGCGGACGGCAAGTCCTATTATGTCGGAATCATGGAGTATGTCTGGGACGGCGTAGTCTATGACTTTATCGACAACGACGAATTTTTCAGCTGGGGAAATCCCTACACGAATCTTGTGGACGACATTCCGAAATTCTGCTATTTCTCCAAGGCTGCACTGGCTGTGCTCAACTATCTGGACTGGGTGCCCGACATCATCCACTGCCACGACTGGCAGGCGGCCCTGGTGCCCGTGTTCCAGCAGGCCATGTTCCAGGGAACGCCGGTGGGCGGCGCGAAGAGCATCCTGACCATCCACAACCTGCGTTTCCAGGGCATCTACAACAACGAGACGATCAAATACTGGACCAACCTGCCGGACGCGCTCTTCGACTACGCGGTCCTGCAGCAGAAATGGGTGGATTCCAACATGCTCAAGGCAGGCCTGAGCTATGCCAGCATGATCACCACGGTCAGCAGCACCTACGCGGAGGAGATCCAGACCCCGTTCTACGGGGAGGGCCTGGACGCGCACCTGCGCTTCCACAGCCGCAAGCTGCGCGGCATCGTCAACGGCATCGACACCACGCTGTGGGATCCGCAGACGGATAAGCTCCTGGCGGCAAACTACGGGACAAAGAACGCCGTAAAGCAGAAGAGAGCGAACAAGCTTGCCCTGCAGAAGGCCCTCGGCCTTGATGAGGATCCCGACAAGATGGTGATCGGCCTGATCTCCCGCCTGACCGACCAGAAGGGACTGGACCTGGTCAACGCGATCATTCCTTCCCTGATCGACGGGAATACCCAGGTGGTCGTGCTGGGCACCGGCGACGCGATCTACGAGGATTCCTTCCGCGGCTATGAGAATACCTATAAGGGCAGCGTGTGCTCGAACATCATGTACGACGAGACCAGGGCGCATATGATCTACGCCGCCTCCGACGCCTTCCTGGTGCCGAGCCTCTTCGAGCCCTGCGGCCTGACCCAGCTGATCGCGATGCGGTACGGCACGGTGCCGATCGTGCGCGAGACGGGCGGCCTCAAGGACACCGTCGAGCCCTACAACGAGTATGAGAACACCGGCAACGGGTTCACCTTCGACCGCTACGAGTGGTGGCTCCTCCTGGATGCCGTCAACCGGGCAAAGACCCTGTACTTCACCGGCAGGGAGCGCTGGGATGAGATGGTGGTCAGGGACATGGAGAAGGATGTATCCTGGGATAAATCCGCCGTGCAGTACAGGCAGCTCTACATGGAGCTTAAGCCGTAAAAACGCCGGGCGGACAAAGAAAAACGAGACCTGGAGGGAGGCCGGAGAACGGCCTCCCTTTTTCTCTCTCTTTGGACATCCTTTGGACAGCACCTGATAAACTCACGTGCATAAATGCTGACTCGAAAATGATCACATGAGATGGAGTAAGCCGGATGGATAATGGTCTGTTCAGAAAAGAAAGTCTGGAGCGCATCTCCTCGCCGGAGCAGCTGCACGATTATCTGCGCGTCACAACGCCGAGACTGTGGATGCTGCTGGGGGCGATCGTAGCGCTTCTTATCGGGGTCATCGTTTACGCCTCCACGGCGGACATGGAAAACATCGCCCAGGTCCGGGTGAAGGTGGAGAGCGGCGCGCAGGACGGCGGCGCGGAGCCGGAAAGAATGGTCCGCGGGGAGATCCCGGAGAACCTTAAGGATGCGGTGGAGCCCGGCATGGAGGTTCGCCTGGGCGCGGAGAAAGGCGCCGTATCCTATGTGTACAAGGAAGAAAACACCATGATGTTTATCGTCACCATGGAGAACGCGGACCTGGATCTGCCCGACGGCGAGTATGACGCGGAGCTGGTCCTGGAGAAGGCTGCCCCGATCAGCTTTCTCTGGAATTGACGGGAGAAGGCTATGGCGAACAGGAAAGTACGGCAGCCGGTCCGGAAGGGCACGGCCAAGGTGCCGGTCATCATGCAGCTGGAAGCGCTGGAGTGCGGCGCTGCCTGCCTCGCGATGGTCCTCGCCTATTACGGCAAATGGGTCCCGCTCGAGCAGGTGCGCGTGGACTGCGGCGTCTCCCGCGACGGCTCCAACATGAAGAATATCTACCTTGCGGGGCAGAGCTACGGCTTTGACGTGCAGGGATACCGCATGGAACCGGACGCGCTGATCGAGAACGGCGGATTCCCCTGCATCATTCACTGGGAGATGAATCATTTTGTGGTGCTGGACGGCTTTAAAGGCGGGAAGGCCGTCATCAACGACCCTGCGCGGGGCGTGGTGAAGATCCCGATGGAGCAGTTCAACGTCTCCTTCACCGGCCTGGTGCTGATGTTTGAACCGACGGAAAACTTTGTTCCCTCCGGGAAACGCAGGAGCACCGTCTCCTTTGCCGCGAAGCGCCTCCGGGGCGCGGCGCCCGCCGTCGCCTTCGTCGTGCTGACCAGCATCATCACCTACCTGTTCGGGGTCATCAACCCCGTCCTGTCGAGGATCTTTTTCGACCGCCTGCTGACCGGGCTGGCACCGGGCTGGCTGCGCCCCTTCATCATGGCGATGGCTGCCCTGGCGCTGTTCCAGCTGATCGTGCAGGCCTGCCAGGCAGTATACAGCCTGAAGATCAACGGAAAGATGGCCATTGAGGGCAACGCCGCCTACATGTGGAAGGTGCTGCGCCTGCCCATGGAATTCTTTTCCCAGCGCATGACCGGGGATCTCCTGCAGCGGCAGGGGACCAACGCCGGAATCGCGGGGGCCCTGGTGGGCACGGTGGCGCCTATTGCCATGAACATGGTCATGATGATCTTCTACCTGACCGTGATGCTGCGCTACAGCGCGGCCATGACCCTGGTGGGCATCTCCTCCATGGCGATCAACCTCATCGTGGCCCGGTACATTTCTGAAAAGCGGGTCAACCTGACGCGCGTGGAGATGCGCGACGCCGGCAGGCTTTCCTCCGCCACGCTGGCGGGGATCAGCATGGCCGAGACCATCCGGGCGGCCGGCGCCGAGGAAGGCTTCTTCCGCATGTGGAGCGGCTACCAGGCCTCGGTGAATACCCAGAAGATCAAATTCGCGTCCCTGAACGCGACGGTCGGCATCATCCCGCAGATGATCAGCACGGCCAGCAACTACGCGGTCCTGTTCATGGGCGTGCACCTGGCCATGTCCGGGAAGTTCTCCCTGGGCATGATCGTGACCTTCCAGGGCGTGCTGTCTTCTTTCATGAGCCCGGCCATGACCCTGCTGAGCGCGGGGCAGACCATCCAGGAGATGCGCACGCAGATGGAGCGCGTGGAAGACGTGATGGAGTATCCTGACGATCCGGCCCTCAGCTACGGCGCCGACGTCCGGGAGGATAAGTACGAAAAGCTCAGGGGCGAGCTGGAACTGAAGCATGTCACCTTCGGGTATTCGCGCCTCGGCCAGCCCACGGTGACGGATTTTTCCATGCATCTTAAACCGGGCAGGCGGATCGCGATCGTCGGCCCCAGCGGCTGCGGCAAATCCACCGTCAGCAAGCTGATCACGGGTCTGTACGCCCCCTGGGAGGGGGAGATCCTCTTTGACGGGAAGCCGATCAGCCAGATCCCCCGCGATATCTTCACCGGGTCGGTGGCCATGGTGGACCAGGATATCGTGCTGTTTGAGGATACGATCGCGAACAACATCCGGATGTGGGACGACACCATCCAGGATTTTGAAGTGCTTCTGGCCGCGCGGGACGCGCAGATCCACGACGATATCCTGCAGCGGCCCGGCGGATATGAGGCGATGCTGACCGAGAACGGCAGAGACCTGTCCGGCGGACAGCGCCAGCGGATCGAGATCGCCAGGGTGCTTGCCCAGGATCCCTCCATCGTCATTCTGGATGAGGCGACCAGCGCGCTGGACGCCAGGACGGAGTACGAGCTGGTGGAGGCCGTCAAGGCCAGGGGCATCTCCTGCATCGTGGTGGCGCACCGGCTGTCCACCATCCGGGACTGCGACGAGATCATCGTGCTGGAAAAGGGAAAGATCATGGAGCGCGGCACCCATGAGGAACTGATGGCCAGAGGCGGCGCCTACGCGCAGCTGGTGACGAGTGAGTAGAGGAAGAGGACGCCGGAATGGGATGGTTTGACAAACAGATCAGGCAGCGGATGGAAAACGACAGGGAAGTCCTGGAGGATTCTTTTCTGCGCATGGCCGGCGCGATCATGGATAAATGGGACGTCGACCGCCTGGAGGACGAGTGGCTGATCGCGGAGAACGCCATCGGCGATATCCTCAAATACTACCGGCTGAAGCCGATCGATATCCCGGACAGCATCCATGACATCAACGAGCAGCTGGCTTACGCGCTGCGGGCCCCGGGCATGATGACGCGGGTGGTGAACCTGGAGGAGGGCTGGCAGAGCGACGCCTACGGCCCGATGCTCGCCCGCCTGAAGGACGAGAAGGTGACGGTGGCGCTCCTGCCGGGAAAGGTGTCCGGCTATTACTTTAAAGATCCCGTCACGGGCAGAAAGACGCTGGTCACCCGGAAGAATGCGGGACGCCTCGACCGTGAGGCCCTCTGCTTTTACCGGCCGCTGCCCATGAAAAAACTGGGGATCCCGGACCTGCTCCTGTATATGAGGGGCTGCATCTCCCGGGGAGACGTGATCCTCATTGTCCTGGCCGCCCTGGCGGTGCAGCTGACGGGGATGATCGAGCCCCGCGTGTACAGTCTGGTGACGGGGACGGTGATGAAGACCCGCAACGTGAACCTGATGGCGGGTCTCGGCGTTTTCCTGCTCACGAGCGCCTTCGCGGCGCAGCTGATCAGCCTGGTCCAGTCGCTGCTGATGCAGCGGATCGGGACCAAGACCACCCAGTCGGTGGAGGCGGCGGTCATGATGCGCATCCTGTCGCTGCCGGTGAGCTTTTTCCGAAAGTATTCCTCGGGCGAACTGTCCGGCAGGGCCGGCAGCGTGAGCTCCCTTTGCAACATGCTCATCAGCGGCATCCTGTCCACCGGTCTGACCAGCCTGGTCTCCCTGCTGTATGTGGCGCAGATCTTTGCCTTTGCGCCGGCGCTGGTATGGCCGTCCCTGCTGATCATTCTGGGGACGGTGACGGTGAGCGTGGCTGCCTCTATCCTCCAGATCGGCATCTCCAGAGAGCGGATGACGCTGGGCGCCAAGGAGCAGGGCATGAGCTTTGCCGTGATGAACGGCATCCAGAAGATCCGGCTGTCCGGGTCGGAAAAGCGGGCCTTCGCCCGGTGGGGAAGGCTGTATGCCCGGGAGGCGAGGCTTGACTACAATCCCCCCGTGTTCCTGAAGCTGAGCGGCGTCATCACCAGCGCGATCTCCCTGATCGGGACCATCGTGCTGTACTATCTTGCGGTGCGCACGGGCGTCGGCGCGAACCAGTACTACGCCTTCAGCGCCGCCTACGGCCGCGTCATGGGCGCGTTCACCTCCCTGGCGGGGATCGTGGTCTCCGCGGCGCAGGTGCGGCCTGTCCTGGAAATGGCGGAGCCCATCCTGAAGGCGGAGCCGGAGATCGCTTCGAACAAGCGGCCCGTCGAGAGGGTGAGCGGGAACATCGAAGTCAGCCACGTATCCTTCCGCTATGAGGAGAACATGCCCTATGTCCTGCAGGACCTCAGCCTGACGATCCGGTCGGGGGAATACGTCGCCATCGTGGGACGGACCGGCTGCGGAAAATCCACGCTGGTCAGGCTCCTGCTGGGCTTTGAGAAGCCGGAAAAGGGCGGCATCTACTACGACCGGAGCGAGCTGGGCAGTATCGATCCCAGGACGCTGCGCAGGCATATCGGCGTGGTGATCCAGAACGGGCAGCTGTTCCAGGGCGATATCTTCTCCAATATCTCGATCTCCGCGCCGGACCTGACGCTGGACGAGGCCTGGCAGGCCGCGGAAACGGCGGGCATTGCCCAGGATATCCGGGACATGCCCATGGGGATGCACACGATGATCTCCGAAGGGCAGGGCGGCATCTCCGGCGGACAGAAGCAGAGGCTGATGATTGCCCGCGCCATCGCGTCACAGCCGAAGATCCTGATCTTCGACGAGGCCACCA
>CAMOKZ010000115.1 GCA_946618155.1 uncultured Lachnospiraceae bacterium
TCCGGCGGAGACGACCGAGATCTTCAGCAGGGTGCGCAGCGGCGGGCAGAGCAGCACCAGGATCTGCAGCATGATGCCGCAGCCGGTGATGATGTTGAGGCCCTTATTGTTCCAGGATTCCGCACTGAAGAAGGCCAGGTTGCCTGTGGTCTTGCAGACGTAGGCCATCAGCAGCTCGTTGATCGCCAGGGTGCTGAAGCAGTAGGTGCGGCACAGCATCTGCAGCTCTTCGTTTCCTCTGAGCGCGGCAAAAATGTTCTCCATGCCCGAATGAAAGATCACGGGGTAGAGGAAGGCCAGCAGGGCAACGGCGCCGCTGATCATGCCCTGGATGACGATGCTGGCGTAATCGCTCTTTCCCAGAAGACCGGCTTTGACGTCTCTGGGCTTTTCATGCATGACCGCGTCCGTGCTCTTGTCCATGCCCAGCGCCAGGGAGGGCGCCGTGTCCGTGAGCAGGTTGACCCAGAGGATCTGGACCGTGGACAGCGGTGAGGACAGGCCGGCAAATACGGCCGAAGCCATCAGCACCACCTCGCCGAAATTGGAGCGCAGCAGGTACATGACGGATTTGCGGATGTTGTTGAACAGGTTCCGACCTTCCATTACCGCGTTCTTGATCGTGATAAAGTTGTCGTCCACCAGGATCATCTCGGCGGCATCCTTGGCGACCTCGGTTCCGCCGGTACCCATGGCCACGCCGATGTCGGCAGCCTTCAGAGAAGGCGCGTCGTTGACGCCGTCGCCCGTCATGGAAACGATCTTGTCATGGCTCTGGAAGGCCTGCACGATCTGCACCTTGTTCTCCGGGGATACCCGGGCGAACACGCGGTAATTCAGGACGTTCTTCCGGAATTCCTCCGGATCCGTCTCGTCGATCTCCTGGCCGGAGATGCACTGGTCAAGGCTGTCGGCGATATTCAGCTCCTTCGCGATCGCGAAGGCGGTGATCTTGTGGTCGCCGGTGATCATCGCCACGTCGATACCGGCCTGATGGCACTCATCGACGGTCTCTCTCACGCCCTCCTTGGGCGGATCGATCATGGCCGCCAGGCCGACGAAGACCATGTCCTTCTCCTGCGGCTTCTCGTCGTCCTCACGGAACGCCAGAGCAAGCACGCGCAGCGCCTCGCTGCTCATGTGCTCCGCCGAGCGGGTCGCAAGGTAGACGTCCTTGTTCGTGATCGGGCGGATGCCCTTTCTGTCCATGATCTTGCTGCAGCCCGCGATCACGGAGTCGATGGCGCCCTTCGTAAAGGAAATATTGCGGGGCGTCTCCCCTTCCTCGGAGCGGCAGAGCACCGTCATCATCTTCCGGTCGGAATCGAAGGGAAGCTCGTCAAAGCGCACAAGCTTTTCCATGACCCCGTCATAACCCGGAAGTCTCTCTTTTCCATACTTGATAAAGGCGATCTCGGTCGGGTCGCCGATGCCCTCTTTCGTCTCGGGCTCATACTTGGCGTCGTTGCAGGCGCAGAAGCCCGTCAGGAGCCGGTGGAACAGCGGATCCGCCGGGTCTGTCTCCTCGATCTCGGTCTCCTTGCCGGCAAGGAACCAGCGGACGACCGTCATCCTGTTCTGGGTCAGGGTACCGGTCTTATCGGAGCAGATCACGTTGACGGCGCCCAGCGTCTCAACGGCGTGGATCTGCTTGACGATGGCGTTGCGCTCGCTCATCTTCTTAATGCCGGAGGAGAGCACGATCGTCACGACCGTGGCCAGGCCTTCCGGGATGACCGCGACCGCGAAGGCGATGGCGATCATGAGGGTCTCGACCACATCCGTCTTATAGATCGTGATCTGGCAGACGAACATCAGGATGCAGAGGACGACGCCGGCGATACCGAGCACCAGGGAGATCTGGTTCAGGTTCTTCTGCAGCGGCGTCTCTTTCTTCGTAATGTTGTGCAGCATGCCGGAGATCTTGCCGATCTCGGTCCCGTCGCCGATGTGCTCGACCACGCCTTCGCCGCGGCCGTACTCCACGAGGGAAGACATAAACGCATGATCCTTGCGGTCGGCAAGGGGCGTCTTCTCGTCGCTCTTTGCGGCGGCGTCCTTCTCCACCGCGACGGATTCGCCGGTCAGGGCGGACTCGTTGATCTTCAGCGAGCTTGTCGCGGTAAGCAGGATGTCGGCGGGCACCACGCGGCCTGCCTCAAGGATCACATAGTCGCCGGGGACCAGCTCTTCCGAGGAGATCTCCTGCTCGGCGCCGTCCCTGATGACGACTGCGGTGGAGATGCTCAGGTGTTTCAGCGCCTCAACGGACTTCTCCGCAGAGACCTCCTGGACCGTCCCGATGATACAGTTGGCGATCACGACGATGGCGATGATCACGGCATCCACGATCTCCCCTGTCGCAAAGGAGATGCCGGCTGCGATGATCAGCAGAATGATCAGCGGCGAAGCAAACTGGGACGCGATGACTGCGGCAAGCGACTGCTTCTTCCCCTGTGACAGGACATTCCTGCCTTCCTTTTGTTTCTGCGCGACCTCCTGGGAGGTCAGCCCTTTCCGGTTTGGATTTTCCATACCCTGCGATCCTCTTCTTTCCATACACATAATTCTTTTCTGTCCGGTTCAGTTCTGCAGGAAGAACTACGAACCAAATCAATTATAGTGTCAGGCGGCCCGCTTTGTCCACTGTCCGGGCCATATTTTCCCCTGTCTGACGCCGGATCTCAGCATACCGCGATCGAGCCGTCCGACCTCGGTTCCGTGCCGCCGCAGAGGACGCCCTCGTCATTTCTCCAGATGATCTGCCCGCGGCCCATGCCAAGGTTGGTCAGCGGCACCCGGATCTCATGGCCCCTGGCCGCAAGATCGGCCTTCACCGCCTCGGGCACCTCTTTCTCCAGCCAGATCTCTTTTCCGCCCGTCCACTGGAATCTCGGCGCATCCAGGGCTTCCTGCGGGTTCATCCCGTAGTCGATGGTATTCACCAGCACCTGGACATGTCCCTGGGGCTGCATGAAGCCGCCCATCACGCCGAAGGGGCCGACCGGGCGGCCATCCTTCGTGAGAAAGCCCGGGATGATGGTGTGATAGGCCCGCTTTCCCCCGCGCAGGTAATTGTCAGACGCCGGATCCATGGAGAAATTCGCGCCGCGGTCCTGCAGGGTGATCCCGGTGCCCGGGATGCAGATTCCCGAGCCGAAGCCCTGATAGTTGGACTGGATGCAGGAAACCATGTTTCCGTTTCCGTCCGCACAGCAAAAATACACGGTATCCCCGCAGGAGGGATCGCCGGCCTCCGGCAGAATGGCCTCCTCGCCGATCAGGGCGCGCCTGCCCGCCGCGTAGCGCGGCGAGAGCATGTCTTCGACTTTCGTTTTCATGTGGGCCGGGTCCGCCACATATTTTTTCGTATCCGCAAAGGCAAGCTTGATCGCCTCGATGCACCGGTGGTAGACCAGGGGATCCTCTTTCTCCGCGCCGGCCGCAAAGCCCTCCAGGATCTGCAGGGCCATCAGCGCGGTGATCCCGTGGCCGTTGGGCGGCATCTCCCAGACATCATAGCCCCGGTAGGAGGCGTGAATGGGCTCAGTCCAGACCGGCCTGTAGGAAGTAAAATCTTCCTCGGCCAGATAACCGCCGGTCTCATCCGAGAACCTGACGATCTCCTTCATGATGCGGCCGCGGTAAAAGCTCTCCCCCGCCGACTCCGCAAGCTCCCGGATGGTCCGCGCGTAGTCCGGGTTAGCAAACAGCTGTCCGGGTTCGGGCACCCTGCCGAACAGCGCCATCCAGGGGCCGAAGGTATCCGGGTCCCGCCCATAGGCCGGCTTAAAGCGGGTAAGGGAGCGCCGCCACTGAAGGCAGACAGCGGGGCTGACCGGAAAACCCTGCTCGGCGTATTCGGCGGCAGGCTCCCACAGCGCGGAGAGGGGCATCGTCCCGAACCGCCGGGCAAGCTCGCACCAGCCGGCAGCCGCACCGGGCACCATGACGGGCAGCCAGCCGTCCGCGGGCACCGCGTCATACCCTTTTCGCTTTACCTCCTGCGCGCTGAGGGCGGCCGGCGAAAAGCCGGAGGCATTGAGCCCGTACAGCTTTCCTCCTGTCCAGACCAGGAAAAAGGCGTCGGACCCGAGGCCGTTCCCCGTCGGTTCCAGCAGCGGCATCACGCCGGCCATGGCGACGGCCGCGTCGATGGCATTGCCGCCTGCGCGCATCACCCGGGCGCCGATCGAGCTGGCAAGGGGCTGTGTGGAGCAGGCCATCCCGTTTTTGGCATATACAACGTTCCGCACAGAGGGATAGCGGTGACTGTGGGCATCAAAGAGCGGCATAAGTGCCTCCTTTCCCGGAAAAAGTGGGGAGCAGGTTGCTTTCTGTCATTATAAAATTTCGGAAACGGTTTCGCAATCACAATGAAAATCCGGCGGTCCCCGGCGCCGGAAAACCACAGAAAAGGCCGGACAAGCGCGTCCGGCCTCTTCGTGCTTCTCTGTTTTGTTTCTCTGTGTTGTTTCTCTGTTTTATTTCTCTGTCTCGTTTCCCTGTTTCTCCGCTTCCCGCTTCTGATGTTCTTACGCGGCGGGGGCTTCGGTCAGGGTTTCCGTGCCGGCTTCTTCCTCCGCGGGAGCACTTTCCTCAGAAAGCTCTTCCATCCAGCGGAACTCGCCGGTCTTGACCACATCTTCGCCGTAGATCGTCTTCCAGTCATTCGCCATGGAGATGACCGTGTAGCCGCTCTCTTCCCATTTCTCCTTCAGCGGAGCCACCTTCTCGGCGTCGCCGTAGTCGCGCTCGCTGTCATCCGCGATCAGCATGAAGGCTGCGCTCGGATAGACGTTGTTCATGATGGTGTAATTGTGCATGCTCACATCACCGGAGCTGTTGCCGAAGGAGAGCACCGGCTGCTGGCCGATGTCCGTGACGATCTGCAGGACCTTGTTCATCTTGAGGTTCTTGATGATCAGCCGGTCGGAGCGAATGACTTCATCGCCGGCGCTGAACACATAGTCCAGACCGTCCGTGTCGCCCTGGTTGGTGGCTTCCACCGCCACGTCCATCCCGATGATGTTGGAATAGGGGATGTCCGCCACGCCCTCCATGAAGGTACGGCAGATGAAGCGGTCGCTGCCGGAGACAACGTAGCAGGTGAAGTCATTGTCCTGCAGATAATCGATGACTTCGATCATCGGCAGATAGTAGGCCTCGCCGTAGGTCATGCCGGTAAAGCCGTCCGCGTCGCGCAGCAGGAACTCCGTCACAAAATCGGAGAACTCATTCAGCGTCATGCCGGAGTATGCCTTTGCCGCCGCAAGGGCATGCTGCATGGGCATATCCTCCGGGAAGGATTTGTCCAGCGCGCAGTCTCTTAAGGTGCGGCCCACCTCAAGCAGTTCCTCATCCGGCTCGAAGGACGGATCCTTCAGGATTCGCCAGGCCAACATGTAGTATTCCAGATAGGTCGGATACAGTTCGGCGATCAGCGTTCCGTCCATATCGAATACGGCAACGCGGTCCTCGACCGGGATGTAGGACTCGGAATTCTCATCCGTGACTGCCTCGACATAATCGATCAGCGTCTGCAGGGACGCAGCGTCCTCATTCCAGTAGGTAAACGACGCCATCACATCTTCGGCCTCTTCCCCGGCGAGAGCTTCCGTCTCCGCCTCAGCCACAGCCTCCGTTCCCGCTTCGGCAACAGCCTCGGTCCCCTCTTCCGCCATCGCCGCCGGCGCGCCAAGCAGGCAGAGGGCAAGCACCATCGGCATCCATCTCATTTTTCTCATTCTTCAGTAAAACTCCTTCCGGTTTCCACTCATGTATCTGCCCGCGGCCGGAAGGCCGCGGGCATCTGTCCAGTCGCCTTATCCGTATGTCTGATTACACAAGATACGCAGCGTTCACATATCCGGATACGCCGTACTTGGGCGCGAACACCCAGGTATAATAGGCTTTGCCGCCGCCGAAGCCGGTGCCGACTACGGTCGCGCCGGTCACCTGCACTCTGTCCCCGTTCATGAGCCCGGTGTGATTGATCTCATTCTCGTAGGCCGCTGCCGGAGCAGTGCGGATCGCGAGATAGCCTTCTTTCAGATTCGCTACGGTCTTCCATTCGCCGGTGCCGGAGCATCCGCCTGCTGCACTTTCCATTTCTTCCGGATTGATGTTTCTGATATCGGTCATTTCTGTCTCCTCCTTCATGGTAAAAGTATATGGTTAAATTTACGGGTTGCCTTGTTCATGTGTTCCGGCCGCGCTGCACAGATCCGCTCTGCACAGGTCCGCGCTTTACAGATCAGCGCCGGGGAAGCCCTCGAGAGAGCCGAACTCCTCGATCCAGACGAATTTTTCCCAGTCCGCCTGGGTCAGGAACGCCCTCGCGACTGCGTAGTGGTGCGCGTGTCCGGCGTCGCTGCCCATCGCCTGACGGTAGACGCTGTCTCCCACGCAGGATCTGAAAAACCGCAGGGACTCCGTCTTGAAGCGGAAACCCGCGCGGTATACGCCGAGATGTCCTGCTCCTCCGCCGACCTGCTGCATCTGCGCCGGATCCAGTTCAATCTTCCTGTTTCCTTTTTTCATTCCCTGTCCTCACTGTTTATCCGATGCGCTGTCCGCCGGCTTTCTGTCTGTCCCGGTGTCCAGCCTCTGGCGTGCTACCAGATCGGCAAAATATCCGTTCTGTGCGATCAGTTCCTCGTAAGTACCCTCCTCGATGATCGCCCCCTTGTCCATGACAAGGATGCGGTCGCAGCCGCGGATGGTGGAGAGTCGGTGCGCGATCACGATCCGGGTGCAGTGCAGGTTATCCAGTGCGTCGGATACCTGTTTCTGCGTCTTGTTGTCCAGCGCGCTGGTGGCCTCGTCGAAGATCAGGATCTTCGGCTTTGACGCGATGGCGCGGGCGATCATCAGCCTCTGCTTCTGTCCGCCGGAGATGCCGCCCTGGCCCTCGGCGATGACGGTCTGCATGCCCATGGGCA
>CAMOKZ010000116.1 GCA_946618155.1 uncultured Lachnospiraceae bacterium
TCCGTCAAGTTCCGGTCCCAGGCTTTTCCGAAATCGCCGCAGCCCCAGGTCCACTGCTTTTTGCCGGGGGAGACATGATGGTCGGCCACGTGCAGCAGGCCGGCCTCAACGCCGTAGTCGTAGCCGCCGACAAAGTCGTAGGCGGATTTTTCCGCCATATAGGAGGTCGGCACCGGGATGTTCTTATAGCGGGAAATATCCACGCCCTCGCTGTAGTCGTGCTTGTAGTAGACGCCGGTCGCGATGGGGAAGCGGGAAACATCGCGCTTGCCGTGGTCATAGACCGAGTGCACGTCGGGCGGAAACACGGACTGGGTATTGTCATTGACGGCCACCGCCGGGTTCGCCCACCAGAGGAAGGTCTGGGGCAGGCTCGTGCGGTTGTAGAGCTGGCCGCCGATCTCAAGGTAGGCCTTGTCCGGGTACACCGTGTAGGTGATGATGCCCTTCGTTCCGTACATCTGATCCACATCATTGACATAAAGCCTGACGCTGCCGTCGGGTCGGTCGTCGTCGATCACATGGTCGGTCGGCATGAAGGTGGTCGGTCTGTGATGCTGGGGCCAGTTGAACTCGATGCCGCCCGAGATCCACGGGCCGACAAGGCCGACCAGCGCGGGCTTGATCACGTGATTGTAGTAGATAAAGTCGTACCCGTTGGTCTTGTCGTAGGCTCTCTGGATTCTGCCGCCGAGCTCCGGCAGGACCATGATCTTAATGTACTCGTTTTCCAGAAAAACAGCCCTGTACGCTTTATCCGTCTTCACGGGGCTGATCTTTTCCGTCGTCGGATACGGATAGACCTTTCCGCTGCTGCCCTGATAGACACGCTTCTCCAGGAACATCGGGTTCTTGTCCGCCGCCCCTGCTTCATAGGTGGGAATAATGACCTGTTCTTCCCATATCCTTGCTTCCTGCATCGTATTCTCCTCCCGTCTGTTTTTTATAATTGCTTCCGACAGGTGACACCATCTTGCTTCTCTTTTATCATCATACAAGGATAAAGCGGAAAATGCATTACCCGAACTTGCTCATCAGTATAAAAAAATTGCTCTGCCTTTTGCCCCGTGCTATAATTTCCCCAGGAGGTGATCGCCATGCTCACAAAAGAACCCCTGGTCAGCCCCGATTCGGAATATTTTCTGTTCATGCCCAGCGCCGTCGCGTCGCAGGTCTACCTGTATCCGGTCTGCATCGGACACTTCCGGTACCAGGCGGGCTATTCCCTGAGCCGCAACCAGTATGACAGTTTTCTGATCATGGCGGTGCTCTCGGGACGGTGCGAGCTGCAGACAGGCGCCCCCGCATCCGGCAGCCCCTTTGTCACCGCCGTCCGGGACCAGGTCATCCTGCTGGACTGCTACGCCCCGCACGCCTACCGCTTCCCGGAGGATTCCGAAATACTGTGGCTGCACTTTGACGGCGCCCTCGCGCGCCCCTACTATGATATCCTGACCCAGGGAGCCGGTCCCGTCTATACGATCAAGGACCTCTATCCCGTCACCCACAATCTCCGCCGCATCCTGGAAGGCTTCCAGCAGGGGCAGGTCCCGAAGGAGAGCGCGATCTCGGCCAGGATCACCCAGATCCTCGGCGCCCTCATGGAGGACGGCCAGCAGAAGGACGGCACCGCCATGCGCGCCCAGACCATCGAGGCCGCCCTCTCCTACATCAGCGAGCATTTCGCCGACGACCTCACCCTCGAGGAGCTGGCCGGAAAGGCGGGCCTGAGCCCCTACTATTTTACCCGCATCTTTACGGCGGAGACCGGCATGACGCCGCACCGGTACCTGATCGCGACGCGCCTCAATTCCGCCAAATTCCTGCTGCGCACCAACGGCATGTCCATCAAGGAGATCGCCTACGCCTCCGGCTTCAACAGCGAGAGCAGCTTCTGCTCGACCTTCCGCAAATGGGAGAAGGTCACGCCCAGCGAGTACCGCGCGAACACCATGTCCGTCACGGCGCCCCTTTAACCTTCAGGCCTCCGGCTTCATGCCTCAGGCTTCCCGGCACTGCCCCGGATACAGACCGGGCCCGGCGCTTTCGCGCCGGGCCCTTTCCTTTGCCGCCTACGCGGCGTTATTTTCTTTTGCCGGATTATTCGGCAGCAGCACCCATGACCTCTTTGTAGTTCTCGGGCGTTACGATGATGGCGTCAACAGCCGTCTCCATCGTCGGCTCTTCGCCGTTGATGATCTGCATCAGGACATCGACAGAGCCCTGGCCGACCTGCTCAGCGGAGAAGTACGCAGCAGCCTTCATGCAGGTGCCGTCCGCGCCCTTGTCGTTCCACTCATCCTTAGCCATGTAGCCGCCAAGACCGACTACGCAGGCGTCCGCATCGAGACCGGCGGTCTCCAGCGCACGGACAGCACCGATGGTGCCTTCCTCGTTCGCGCCGGTCACCAGCCACGTGGTGATCTGCGGGTTGGCCGTGATAACAGCCGCTGCAGCGGTGTTGCCCTTATCGGTCGTGCCGTCATAGTCAGCATAGAAGATGTTCTCTTCCGGGAATTCCGGGCAAAGCTCGGTGAACTTCGCATATTCGCCCTCAGCACGCGGTACGCAGCTGGAGACCGTATCCATGGTCATGATCAGGAGGCCTACGCCCTCAGCGCCGACAAGCTCGTTCTCGATCGCGTAGTTCGCCAGCCATTCGCCGTTCGCTTCGCCGATCACATAAGCGTTGATGCCTACCCACGGAGCGATCTTGTTGCCGTCCGCATCCTGCAGAGCGTCATCAGCAGCGACGATCGGGATGCCTGCAGCCGTGGCAGCGTCAACAGCAGCCTGGGACAGGGTCTGGTCCGGAATACAGGTGACAATACCGGAAGCGTTGTTCGCGACCGCGTTGTCGATGTCCTTCAGATACTCTTCGGGGCTCATCTTCGCGTCAACATAGATGAACTCGCCGCCGAGCGCCTCAACAGCTGCCTGCGCGGCAGCGCCCTCGTCGATGAACCAGGTCTGGTCACCGGCTTTGTAGATGCCGTAGACGACCAGTTTGTCCTCCGCGAATGCCGCGCCGCAGGCCAGGCCAGCGACCATTGCCGTACCAAGTACCAGGCTGATCAGTTTCTTCATCATCACACTTTCCTCCTTAGAAAAAATGCACCAATATTGGTTTTCGGGTTTACGGGTTGCTTATTTCCGCTGCCGTCCGGCAGAGGTGTACAGAATAGTAATGCCGCCTTGCTGTCCGCGGTCTGCCGCTCAGCCGAGGTTCTTCATGCTGGCTTCCAGCAGCTCCTTCTCTCTTCTCTGCTTACGGATGTAGTCCGAAGTCAGAGCGAACAGAAGCAGGGCGCCTCTGGCCACGTACTGCCAGAAGGTGGAGACGTTGACCATGATCAGGCCGGTGTTGAACGCCTGGATCAGGAACACGCCCAGGACCGTGCCGAACATGTCGCCGACGCCGCCGGCGAAGGAAACGCCGCCGAGGATAACGCCGGTGATGGCGTCAAACTCAAGGTTGACATTGGCGGCCGGCTGTCCGGAATTCATGCGGGACGAGAATACGATGCCGCCCAGCGCGGTCAGCATGCCGATCAGGACGAAGCTTCTGCGGATGATCCGGTTCGGGTTAAGGCCGGCGAGACGTGCCGCCTCCTTGCTGCCGCCGATCGCGTATACGCTGCGGCCGAACTTCGTCCTGGCGAGGATGAAGCCGAAGATCACGTAGGCCAGGATCATCAGCCATACGGAGACCGGGATCCCGATCAGACGGAGCTTGCCGATCGCCAGATACGCCTTGTTCGCGATGGAGATCGGTTTGCCGCCGCACATGATGTAGGCGAAGCCGCGGACAATATTCTGGGTGACCAGGGTCGCGATGAAGGCCTCCAGCTTGATCTGGTTGACCATCCAGGCGTTGAATTCACCAACCACAAAACCGCCGGCGAGGGTGATCAGGATGGCCGGCACGATCGGCATGCCCTTCGAGAGCAGGAGTGCCGCCAGCACGCCGCTGAACGCAGCCAGCGAGCCGGGGGACAGGTCGTTCTGTCCGGCGATGATCAGGTAGGTATGGCCCACCGACACCAGACCGACCAGGGACATGGCCACCAGCAGGTTGATGAAGTTCGTCATCGTAAAGTAGTTTTTGTTCAGGGCAGTGAACAGGATGAACACCACGGCGATCGCGCCCAGCAGGATCAGCTTGTCACCACCGATATAATCTGTAATTTTTCTCTTCTGCGCAGTCCCGTTTTCCATTTCAGTCCTCCCCCATCATTCCAAGGCTCAGCAGTTTGTCTTCCGTCGCATCCTCACGCATGACCTCACCGGATACCGCGCGGTCGCGCATCACGATGATCCGGTCGGAAAGACCGATGACCTCCGGCAGCTCCGAGGAGATCAGGATGACGCCGAGTCCCTGCTTCGCAAATTCGCAGATCATCGCATAAAACTCGGATTTCGCGCCGACGTCGATACCCTTGGTCGGCTCGTCGAGGATGAGCACCTTCGGCTCCGTCGCGATCCAGCGCGCCACGATGCATTTCTGCTGGTTGCCGCCGGAGAGCTCCACGATCTTCTTTTCCGGTGAAGGAGTCTTGATCCGGAATTCGTCGATGCCGTGCGCCGCGACAGCCGCCTCCTTCTTCTCGGAGATCACGCCCAGCGCGTTCGCGTTTCTGTCCAGCATGGAAATATTGATATTCCCGGAAACGGAAAGGTTGCTCAGGATGCCCTGCAGCTTTCTGTCCTCCGGGACCAGGACGATGCCGTTCTTCATGGCCTCATAGGGCGACCGGCTGCGGATGGGCTTGCCTTCCAGGAGCACCTCGCCGCTCTTCATCCTGTCCGCGCCGATGATCGCGCGCATCAGCTCCGTACGGCCGGCGCCGACCAGGCCGGAGAACCCGAGGATCTCGCCCCGGTGCAGGGTGAAGGAGACCGGTCTGACGAAGTCGGAGGAGACATCCTTCACTTCGAGAAGCACATCCCCGATCTGCTTGTTCCGGTCCAGGCTGCTGAAAATGTCGCCCAGGTCGCGGCCGACCATCATCCGGACCAGCTCCTCGTCCGTCACATCCTCAGTCCGGACCGTCGCCACATAGCGGCCGTCCTTGAAGATCGCCACCTTGTCGGCGATCCGGCGGATCTCCGCCATACGGTGGGAGACGTAGAGGACGATCTTTCCCTCGGCCCTGAGCTTTTCGATCACGGAGAAGAGACTGTCGATCTCCGCGTCGGAAAGGCTGGCCGTAGGCTCATCAAAGCAGATGACGCGGAGATTGTCGCGGCTGTACGCCTTCATGATCTCCACCATCTGCTGGTAGGCAATGCTCAGATCTTTGACCTTTGTGGTCGGGCGGATGGGCAGGCCGAAATCATTGATGATCTGCTGCGCCATCTGGTTTGCCTTGCGGGTGTCGATCACGCCGAACCCGTTCGCCGGCATTCTGCCCAGATAAATGTTCTCTGCCACGGAAAGCTCCAGGAGGATCTGTCTCTCCTGGTAGATCACGCTGATTCCCTCCTGAATGGCTTCATGAGGAGACCGGAAATGCTTCTGTTCTCCGTCCAGCAGGTATTCGCCGGAAGTCGGCTGGTAATCCCCGTTCAGCGTTTTCAGCAGCGTGGATTTGCCGGCCCCGTTCTCCCCGAGAAAGGCCAGGACCTCGCCGCCGTACGCCTGGAACGAGATATCGTCCAGCGCTTTGACGCCCGGGAAATATTTCGAAATATGTTTAAACTCAAGCACACTGCTCATTTTGCTGCCCCCTGCTCTTCGCCGCCTGGCGCCATGTCTGCTGCCGCAGCGCACTGCGCCCGTCAGCTTCCGGTTGCTATCATTATATGTGCCCGCGGGCGGGATTGCATTACCCGAAATTGCCCTTGCATTTCAAAAAATTGCCTTTTTTGTTTTTCCCTGTTTCCATTTTATTCTCCTGTTAGTATAGTATTTATAGGTCAACTTGTCTATAGCAAGCGGTACTTTATTACAATTTTTGTGAATATTTCCGTTTTCTGTTCGCTCTGTGCTCCCTTTACTTTGGGAAAAGGAGGTATATGTCCATTATGCGGCTATTAAAAAAACCGTTCCTTCAGGAGCGGTTCCCGGATGCCTGGTGTGTATATCTTGCCGTGCCCGGCGGCGTAACGGTCGTCTTAAGTTCTGTCGGCGCAGCCGTGCGCGCCGTGCTCTGCCCGCGGCCAGACGGGTCGCTGAAAAATATTGCTCTCTCCTTCGCCGATGACGGCGCCTATGCCGGCAACGGCCTGTACGCCGGCGCCGTGCTCGCCCCCGCGGCGGGCAGGATCAGCGGCGGGCGCCTGCCCGTCGGAGAAAGGACATTTGCCCTCACCCGCAGCGAGAACGGCGTCCACACCCTGCACGGCGGAAGCGAAAACGCCTCGTTCAAAAACTGGACTCTGGAGAAGACCTCCTGCACGCCGGAAGGCGCCGGCGCCCTCTTTTCCCTCACCCTGCCGGACGGCCTGGACGGTTTTCCGGGAAACAGGCAGCTTTGCGCCGACTACCGCCTCTCTCCGGAGGGCGAGCTCACCCTGGTCCTGACGGGAACCTCCGACAAAGAGACCTATTTCAACCTCTCCTCCCACTGCTACTTCAACCTTTCCGGCTGCTTCGGGCGGGACGCCTGCGATCACGCCCTGCAGATCAACGCCGGGCGCTTTGTGACGAACCGGCCTGACTTTATTCCCTCGGGCACGGCCCCGGCCGCCGGAACGCCCTTTGATTTTACCTCCTCCCGCACCCTGCGCAGCCAGCTTGAGGCCTTCCCCGGGGACGGCCAGATCGCCGCGAACTGCGGGTGGAATCACGGGTTCGTGTTTAACGAAAAAAGAGTGGGCGCGGACGCCCTCTGCACCCTTCCCGGGACCGGCGCCGCCCTCGCCATGGACAGCGACGCGCCCTGCATGGTGCTCTACTCCGGCGGCTACATCCCGGA
>CAMOKZ010000117.1 GCA_946618155.1 uncultured Lachnospiraceae bacterium
TGACCGACCCCTCTTCCGGATCCGTCCCCGCCACGGTCAGCGGGATGCGCTCCCCCTCCTCGTCCACGCGAAGGATGATGAACTGCCCGGGCTTTGCCTTGCGGGCCACCAGGGGCGCTTCGATCTCCATCTGCGTCACGGTGGGATTGAGCCGTTTTTTTCTGATGATCTTATACATATGCTCTTTTCCTCTTTGTGTGGTGCCTATATTGTTACAAAAATAACTAACTAAAAGGAGCGGCCCCCTTTCGGGAAGAACCGCTCCAAACCCTGTCATATCCTGTTGGTCACGCTGCCCTCCGGGGCAGTTCTCCCTCATTGTCCTCCGGCTGCGGCTTGCCGCGCCGGAGTGCAGGTCACATGGCCGTGTAGCCGCCGTCGACCGGAAGATTGACACCGGTCACGTAGCTGGAAGCCGGGGAAGCCAGGAAGATCGCGGCGCTGTCGAGCTCGCCCTCGTGGCCGTAGCGCTCTTCCGGGATCATGGTCTTCGCATTCTGCTGGAAGAAATCGGAATCCAGGGTCTCCCTGGTCAGATCCGTATAGAAATAGCCCGGGCAGATAGAATTGACGGTGATGCCGTACTTGCCCCACTCGGCCGCCAGCGCGCGGGTCATGTTGACCACGCCGCCCTTCGCCGCATGATACGGGGCGGAACCGGCGATCTTATTGCCCACAAGGCCGTACATGGACGCGATATTGATGATTCTTCCGTACCTGGCCGGGATCATCGCCTTCTTCGCCGCCGCGCGGGCAACGCGGAAGGAACCGAACAGGTCGATGTTCATCTCATTGCCGAACTGCTCGTCCGTGATGTCCTCAGCGGGCGCCACGGCACCGGTGCCGGCGTTGTTGACCAGGATATCGATCCGGCCGAAGCGGGCCATGACCGCGTCCACCATTGCCTCAACGGCAGCGGTATCCGTAATGTCGCAGCGGACAGCCAGCGTCTCCACGCCGTACTCCTGCGCGATCTGCGCGGCGACCTCGTCGATCTTGTTCTGTCTGCGCGCCACCGCGACGATGTTCGCGCCCTGGTTAGCCAGCGCTTTCGCCATCTGCACGCCGAGACCGGCGGAGCATCCCGTGACGACCGCGACCTGTCCCTTCAGATCGAAATAGTTCTTCATCTCGTCCAACCTGCCTTTCTTATCATCAAAACAATACATTCAGAAACACCTACAAACAGAAATTATAATCTTCCCCCGCCGATTCGTCAACCGATCAGGCACATCCCCGCCGGCACAGATCAGGCGTAGGCGTTCCAGAGCGTCCAGTATACGCCCTTCTTCTCCAGCAGCTCCTCGTGGGTGCCTTCCTCCTCGATCCCGCTCTTCCCCAGCACGACGATCCGGTCCGCCCCGCGCACGGTGGTCAGACGGTGGGCCACGGTCATGGTCGTGCGCCCGCGGGAAAGTCTGGCAAGGCTTTTGCTCACCAGCATCTCGCTCTCGTTGTCCAGGGCCGAGGTGGCCTCATCCAGCAGCAGGATCTTCGGGTTCTTCAGGAATACCCTGGCGATGGAGAGACGCTGCTTCTGTCCGCCGGACAGCTTGACGCCCCTCTCGCCGATGTAGCTGTCGTACCCATCCGGCAGCTCGCGGATGAACTCGTCCGCCCCGGCCGCCGCGGCCGCCTCCCGGATCTCCTCATCCGTGGCGCCCGGCCTGCCGTAGGCGATATTCTCGCGCACGGTGCCGCTGAACAGGTAAACGTCCTGCTGCACGATGCCGATGCTGCCGCGCAGGCTCTTTAAGGTCACGTCCCGCACGTCCTGCCCGTCGATCAGGACGGCGCCCTCGGTCACGTCATAGAACCTGGGGATCAGGTTGCAGATCGTGGTCTTGCCGCCGCCGGAGGCGCCGACCAGGGCAAGGTTTTCTCCGGAGCGGATCTTCAGGTCAAGGTGGCGCAGCACGCGGTTGTGGTCATCCGGGTACTCGAAGGTCACGTCCTTAAATTCGATGACGCCCTCCGTCACCTCAAGGTCGGGGGCACCGGGCTTATCCTCGATGTCCACCGGCGTATCCATGATCTCGTAGAAGCGCTCGATGCCCGTCATGCCCCGCTGGAACTGCTCGGCAAATTCCACGATGCGGCGGATCGTCGCGATCAGCGTGGTGACGTAGAGCATGTAGGCGACCAGGTCGCCCGCGCTGATGCGGTCATAGATCAGGGCGAGGCCGCCCGCGAGGATGACCGTCGTATACATAAGGCCGTCAAACAGGCGCGTGGAGGTGCCGAAGGCCGCCATCGCGTAGTAGCTCTTCTTTTTGATCTGCTGGAAGAGCACGTTGCCCTCGGCAAACTTGCGGTTCTCCTCCTCCTCGCCGGTAAAGGCCTTGACGATCCGCTCGCCCAGCAGGCTGTCCTCGACGGCGGCGTTGAGCTCGCCGATCTGGTAGCGCTGCGCCTTCTGCGTCACGCGCAGGCGGTGGTTCAGCTTGCCGGACACAAACGCCATCAGCGGCAGGCAGGCAAAGATCAGGACAGTCAGCAGGACCGAGCTGCGGCACAGGATGACAAAGGAGACCGCGATCTTGATTCCCGCGATGAAAAATTCCTCGGGGCAGTGATGGGCAAACTCCGTTACGTCAAAGAGATCCGTGGTCAGGCGTCCCATGATCTGGCCGACCTTCGTCCCCGCGTAGTAGCTGTCGGAAAGGCGCTGCAGGTGGTCGAAGGCGTCCCTGCGCATGTCCGTCTCGATATAGACGCCCATGATGTGCCCCTGGGACTGCATGTAATAGTTCGCGCCGGCGTCCACCAGGCGAAGGAGCACGTAGACCAGCACCATTCTCAGCAGGATGGGCACCGTGATGGGCGCCGCCGTCCCGATGGCCGAATTGGTCAGCCTGCGCATGATCATCGGCAGGATGATATCGCAGATCGTGGTCAGGCCTGCAAAAAAAAGATCAAGGAGCAGCAGCCCCTTGTATTTGTTCATATACGCGCTGAAGCGCTTCATCAGGTAGAGGGAGCTGTATGTCCGCTCCCCGTGGGCAAGCTGCCCGTCGGATGACGCTTTTGCCATTCGTCTTATTCCTTTCTCTCCCGCTCTTCTTTCTCTTATTCTCCGCCCGGCTCCCCGTCCTCCGCGGGGATGATGCTGTGGTAGAGCAGGTATTCTCTTTCTCCCGCCTGCCGCTCATCGTGCAGATGCCCGAAAAACCACTTCCGGTACCGGCACCTGCTGCGGATGGTCTCCAGATAGGCGCAGAGCTCTTCGCCGCTGCTGATCCCGGCCGGGCTTTTCCCCGCCCGCTTCGGGATGCCCTCTTCCTGCAGGATCTTTCTGATCGAGGAGGGAGCCTCGTGGGTGACAAAATAGTCCGTCTCCCAGCCGGCCGCCTCCAGGGTGCGGAGGCCGTGGGCCATCTCCTCTTCGGAGGGCATCTCCTGGGGCCACCAGCTGACGCCCATCACCCTGAAGTCATGTTCCCCGTCGCCGCGCCAGCGGCGGATCCTGGCGGCGTCTTCCACCGGGTCAAGCACGCCGTCATCGATGTCGTGGGACCTTGCCCCGCCGAAGGTAAATATCCTTTTCCCGCAGATCCGGTACATCTCGCCCCGCATCAGATGCAGGAGATGGGGGCGCAGCTCATGCACCCTGCCGCCGGCAAAGTCCCGCACCGGATAGGCGGA
This sequence comes from uncultured Lachnospiraceae bacterium, assembly GCA_946618155.1. Classification (GTDB taxonomy): domain Bacteria; phylum Bacillota; class Clostridia; order Lachnospirales; family Lachnospiraceae; genus CAMOKZ01. The sequence continues at coordinate 3,646 of CAMOKZ010000117.1, forward strand.
GAGCCTGGGGTGATTCTCGTGATTCCCGTCCACAAACAGCGTCGTAAAGGGTTTCTTCTCGAACCAGTCCATCCAGTAGCGCTCAAAGGAGGTCTCCTCCTGATCCCAGATCAGGGCGAGGTCCCCGCAGACAATGACAAAGTCCTTCTCCCGGTCCATGCCCTTCTGCTCGGGAAACGCCTTTGTGGAAAAGCGCGAAAAGCTGCTGTGGCAGTCTCCCGTCACGTAAATGCTCATGCGCTGCCTCTCTTTCCGGTTTCTCTCTTCCCGGCCCTTCGTGCCGGCTTCTTTCCGGACATCTTCTCCCACTGCCGCACCGCCTCTTCCCTGCGGCTCCTGCGGCGGGTTATTTTTTCCATAGCGCTCTCATCCGGGCCGCCGCTGCGGCAGGTCTCCAGAAGCTCCTCCAGGAAAAGATAGCGGAGATCCTCCGGGTCGTCAAGTCCCGCGCCCGCTGCCCGCTTTACCTCGGGCCAGAGCCGGCGAAGCTGCATGTAAAAGCCCTCCGCCACATACCGGGTCTCCTCGAAATCCGTCTCGGCGAAGCGGTAAAAATCGATCAGGGGACGGAGCTTCGCGAATTTCTTCTCCCCCACCGCGCGCCGCAGCATGCCCAGCACCTGGGGGTAGGGCACCGTGCCCTCGCCCTGGGCTTTTCTTCCCCGCTTCGCGCGGTAAAGGGGACGCATCTCCTCCAGCAGTCTGGCGGGATCTTCGCTCCAGGAGCGGGCCTCCAGCCAGCAGTCCGCGGGAGCGGCCCTGTAGCCGTTCTTCTGCAGGAAGGCCGTAAACCCTTCCGCCGCTGCCGGGTACTTGTCCATCAGCGCGCCGAGGCTCATCCCGGCGTGCAGGTCGTCCGTAAAGCCGAACAGGATGTCCGTTTTATCGACAAGCTGCTGCATCTGCATCCGGATCCGCTCATCGCGCCCCTGCAGGTCAGCAAGAAAAACTTCGGCAGGCCACCGGCGGTTCGCCTTTTTCGCCGCCCGGCCAAGCTTTCCCCCAAGGACGGAGGCGGGAAGCACGGCTCTCTCGGCGCAGGCGTCCTCCAGGCTGGTGAGCGCTGCCGCGATCTCCTCCAGGTAACCGGCGCAGACATCCGCCGGAAGGGGTGACGCGCCGCTGCCGCTGCCATCCGCCTGCCCGCTGCCGCTGTCTTCCGCATGCCCGGCGTGCAGGCCATACTGCTGCCGTTCATATTTCTGCAGGATTTCCTGCGCTTCCCGCACGCCGATGGTGCCCATCCTGCGGTTTGCGTAGATATCCTTCCACTGCGCCAGCGTCCTTGCGCTCCGCAGCGGACTCCTGCTGAGGGAAAAGCCCCTGCTCTGCCGGCGCAGAATGCCGTCATCGTCCATGGCAGGGCCGCGCTTTACCTTCAGTCCCGCGCCGGCCATCGCCTTCTCCATCGCCCTCTCCCGCAGCATACAGAAGCTGTAATCGATCGGATATTCAGGAAACGCCACCGTTTTCTTTCTGCTTCGGACAGACATCTCTTTTCCCCTTTCCCGCCGCGTCCATACGGCGCTTAAGCCTATTTTACTCTAACCGGTGGTTTTTCACAATCAGATTCAGGCGCGGCGCCCGCTTCCCTCTTTGCCCCGGCGACAAATAATGGTATGATAGAGGGACATCGGGAAATGCCGCCAAAGGCCTTTCCCACTGAAAGAAAGGAGAAAACCAGATGAAAACGACAAAGTACGCAGGAACGCAGACAGAAAAGAACCTGGAAGCCGCCTTTTCCGGCGAATCCCAGGCCAGGAACAAATACACCTATTTTGCCTCCGTGGCGAAGAAGCAGGGCTTTGAGCAGATCGCCGCTCTGTTCTTAAAGACCGCCGACAACGAGAAGGAACACGCGAAGATGTGGTTCAAGGAGCTGGCCGGCATCGGCGATACCGCCGAGAACCTCGCGGCTGCGGCAGACGGCGAGAACTTTGAGTGGACCGATATGTACGAAGGGTTCGCGAAGACCGCCGAGGAAGAAGGCTTCCCGGAGCTTGCGGAGAAATTCCGCCTGGTCGGTGCCATCGAAAAGCACCATGAAGAGCGCTACCGCGCCCTCCTGCGCAACATCGAGATGAAGGAAGTCTTCGAAAAGAGCGAGGTCAAGGTATGGGAATGCCGCAACTGCGGTCACATCGTGGTCGGCACCGCCGCCCCCGAGGTATGTCCGGTCTGCGCCCATCCGCAGAGCTATTTTGAAGTAAACGCTGCCAACTATTGATTTCGGAAAAACCGTAACAAAAGACAGATAATAAAGCCCGCGCGGTCCTTTCCTTAAGGCCGCGCGGGCTTCTCTGTCTCTGTATTCTGTTTTTTGTTTTTGTCTCTCGACCTTCGCCCTCAGCTTCAGGCTTCCCTGCCGTAGGTCTGCGTCATCGCGCGGATCTTTGCAGCAAGCTCCGGCGTAAGAGCTTCTTTCTCTACCCGCCAGGTCCAGTTTCCGCCGAAGGTGGAGGGATGATTGATTCTCGCGCTGTTGTCCAGCCCCAGGTAATCCTGCAGCGGGATCACGCAGAGATCCGCCACCGAACCGTGGGCCGCGCGGATCATCTTTTCCACGATCTCCGCCGGGTCGTCCGAGCGCACGTCAAAGTACTCCCGCACCATGCGGGTCTCCTCCGGCAGGATGCTGCCGAGCCACCCGCGCAGAGTCTCGTTGTCGTGGGTCCCGGTGTAGACGACGCAGTTTCTTCCGTAGGTGTAGGGCAGGTACTCGAACCGCCCCGTGGAATCCCGCGAGTCAAAGGCAAACTCCAGCACCTTCATGTTCGGGAACCCGGTATCCGACACCAGCTTGCGCACGGTATCCGTGACATAGCCCAGGTCCTCCGCGATGATCTGCAGATCCGGCCATTTTTCCTTCAGCACCGAGAACAGGCCCATGCCGGGTCCCTTCTCCCAGTGTCCGCCCGCCGCCGTGGCCGCGCCCGCGGGAACCGCGAAGCACTCGTCAAAGCCGCGGAAATGGTCGAGACGGATGACATCGTAAAGCTCGCGGCATTTTGCCATGCGCCTGATCCACCAGTCATAGCCCGTCTTGGCATGTCTTTCCCAGTCGTAGATCGGGTTGCCCCAGACCTGGCCGTCGGCGGAAAACCCGTCGGGCGGCACGCCCGCCACCTTGCACAGGCTCCCGTCCGCATCCACCTGGAACAGATCCCGGTGTGCCCAGAAATCCGCGCTGTCCGCGGATACATAGATCGGAATATCACCGATGATCCCTATCCCCTTTTCGCAGGCGTAATCCTTG
>CAMOKZ010000118.1 GCA_946618155.1 uncultured Lachnospiraceae bacterium
ATCTTCAGCTTCCTGTGGAGCTACAACGACCTGTTTACGCAGATGTTCTTCCTGCGCACCAAAGAAAACTGGGCGATCACCATCCTGCTCAACAATATCGCCTCCAAGGAGGGGGTCAATTACGGCGCGCTGTTCGCCTCGGTCATGCTGATCGTCGTTCCGGTCCTGGCCGTCTATATCGTCCTGAACAAGTACATCATCAAGGGCATGACGGTGGGCGCGGTCAAAGGCTGACGGCGGGGAAGAAAAATGGTATACTGACAGACATAAAGGATATCGGGGGAGGAAAGATGTACAGGGTGCTGATCGTCGATGACGAACCGATCATTTGCGAAGGATTGAAAAAGAGCGTCCGCTGGGCGGCGTTCAACTGCGAGGTGGTTGGAACCGCGGCCAATGGGCTGGAGGGCCTGGAAAAAGTGCGGGAGCTCTCCCCGGATATCCTGATCTCGGATATCTCCATGAACAACATGGACGGGCTTGCCATGGTCGCGGCCGTCAAATCCGAGCATCCCGGGATGGAGGTCACCCTGCTGACAGGGTACCGGAACTTTGAGTACGCGCAGCGGGCGATCAAGCTGGGGGTCACAAGGTTCCTGCTCAAGCCCTCCCGGATGGATGAGATCGAGGAAGCCATCACGGCGATGACGGAAAATCTGCGGCGCAGCGGGAACATGGGCGCGCAGATCATCGATAATCTCTGGAACATGCAGGAGAGTGCTGACCGGTATCTGTACGAGACCTTTATCGCCGGGCGCCCGGAGACGGATGAGGCGGCAGAGGGCAGCGGACAGGCCCCGGGAAAGCCGGAGAGCAGGATACGGGATTCGGAGGCGAACCACTACGTGCTCAAGGCCGCCCTGGTCTATATCCTGGAGCATTATACGGAAAAGCTCACGCTGGGCGATGTGGCGGAGCACTGCTATGTCAGCAGCTGGCATCTGAGCAAGCTGCTCAACCGCTATACCGGCAGAGGCTTTTTCGAGATCATCAACCGGATCCGGATAGACCGGGCCAAGGAGCTTCTTGCCGGAGGCGGCGCCAAGGTGCAGGAAGTGTCCGACGCGGTCGGCTTCCTGGACGTCGCGCATTTTTCCCGGATCTTCAAGAGCTATGTGGGCTGTTCGCCGAAGGAATACCGGAATCAGGGAGGGGACAGATGACGCGCGCGCTGAAAGGACTGGTTTACGGGCGGGATTTTCGTTTCCGCCCGGGCACGATATTCATCGAAAACGGAATGATCAGGGAGATACGGGAGGAGGCGGCCTCTCCGCAGGAGCAGGAGAAGCTGCCCTATCTCATCCCGGGACTTGTGGACATCCATTTCCATGGCTGCATGGGAATGGATTTTTGTGATGGTACGCAGGAAGCGATCGAAACGATCGCGGCCTGGGAAGCCGCCCAGGGCGTGACCAGCATCTGCCCGGCCACCCTGACATTGCCGGAGGAGGAACTGCTGCGGATCTTAGGGGAGGGCGCGAAGTTTGCGCGGCGGCAGAAGGCCCGGAGAGAAAACGGGAGCCCGGCCGGAGCGTATCCGCGCGCGTTTGCGGATCTTGTCGGTATCAACATGGAAGGCCCCTTCATCAGCTGCACAAAGAAGGGCGCCCAGAACGAGGCCTATATCCGCCCCTGCAGCGCAGCGCTGTGCCGGGAATTCGCGGAAGCCTCGGAGGGCCTTGTGAAGATCGTGGGGCTTGCCCCGGAGGAAAACCCGGACTTTGCGGCGTACATCGGGGAAGTGAAGGATGTGGTGAAGGTCTCGCTGGCCCACACGAACGCGGACTACGTGACCGCAATGCAGGCATTCGCGGCAGGCGCCTCCCATGCGGTGCACCTGTTCAACGCGATGCCCGAGATGACGCACCGGGAGCCCGGCGTCGTCGGCGCGGTGATGGACAGCCCCGGCGTGACGGCGGAACTCATCTGCGACGGGAACCACGTGCATCCGGCCGCCGTGCGTGCGGCGTTTGCCTTGCTCGGGGAAGAGCGGATCGTGCTGATCAGCGATTCCCTGCGCGCCGCCGGAATGGGCGATGGGGAGATGCTGCTGGGCGGGCAGAAGGTCATCGTGAACGGGACAAGGGCAGTCCTTGCTGAGGGCGGCGCCCTTGCGGGGAGCGTGACCTCCCTGATGGGCTGCCTGCAGACTGTCGTAAAGAAGATGGGCATTCCCCTGGAGACGGCTGTGCGCTGCGCCTCGTACAATCCCGCGCAGGCGATCGGCGCCGGGGACAGGTGCGGAAGCCTTGCGCCCGGCCGGCGCGCCGATCTGGTCATGCTCGGCAGAGACCTGAACGTGCTGCAGGTCTGGAAGGACGGGGAACCGGTACCGCTCAGCCGACGGTAAAGCCGTGCGACAGGCACCAGCTCTCTGCCTCAGAGCCTGCAGGAACGGTGAAGACGGCGGCGCAGTCCTCGGGAAAGACGTCATCATCAATGCGGGCAAGGCTCTCCGGGAGAGAGACCCTTTCCAGCTTGTCACAAAGAGCGAATGCCTTCATGCTGATGGAGGAGACCCCTTCCCCGATGATCAGCGTCTTCAGATTGAAGCAGCCGAGAAAACAGGCGGGCGGGATATTCCGGATGGTCCCCGGAACCGTGAGCGATGACGCGCCCCAGACGGTGTTGAACGCGCCGATCGAGATACCGGTCACGATATGGCCGTCCAGCGTGTTCGGGATGACAATGCTCGTTTCACTTCCCAGGTAGGACCGGATGGTCGCGAAGATCGACTGGTCGTCCAGCGTATAGGTGTACAGGCCGGTGGCGTCGGTGTATTCCTTCTTTTGGGATGCGCTGCCGGAAGAAGCGGTGCCGGAAAAAGTACCGCCGGAAGATGATCCGCCGGAAAGCACGGGCGCGGGCATGCTGTCCGGGGCAAAGGCGGCAGTGCCCGCCGCGGCGGCTCCGGAACAGAGAATCCAGACAATGCCGATGAAGATCAGGACCCGGTCTGCTTCGGGTCTTTTTTCAGCCGCATTTTCTCCGGAAGGGATGTCGGTCTCTTCCCCGCCCTTGTCTTTTTCTCTGCCCCGCGCAGAAAGAATAAGACCGGCACCAATCAGAAGAAAGCCGATCATGGAAAACCGGACAAAATTATTCAGAATCATCCGCAGACCCTGTTCCATTGCCGCATTCCTCCCGTATAGTTTTTATCCCAAAATACTTACGATATATGTATTATAGGAGACGCATGATTTTTTTACAACAAAGGGAAGTATGCTATACTGAATGCTATACTGAACAGCGACCGGAAAGAACGGATCAAGGCGCACAGGGCGGGAAAGCCCGGACAGACAGAGAGGAGACAGCATGCGGATCGGTGAAGGCTGCGTAAAGTGCATGTATGACAAGCAGAGGGAAAAGGTTTCGGATGAGCGCTATCTCGCGCGGATCAGGGAGATCCTTGACGGGCGCGATGAGGAGGACAGCTCACCGACCCTGCTCTGGAAGTTCGCCGGCGTTTACCGCGAGATGTTCGGGAAAACGGTCAGCTATGCGGAGACGAAACGGCGCTTTAATGACCTGGCGCTCGGCATGGAGAAGAGCCTGAGGAGCCGGATAGAGGCATCCGCGGATCCGCTTATGACGGCGCTGGCCTTTGCCCGGACCGGCAACTATATCGACTTTGGCGCGCTGCGCGACGTCGATGAAGAAACCTTCCTCGGCCTTTTTACTGATTCCTGCCTGCGGCCGGAGGAGATGCCGGTCTATGAAAGCTTCCTTGGCGCCTGCGCGGAGGGAAAAGCCTTTCTGCTTGCCGCGGACAACTGCGGGGAGATCGTGCTGGACAGGCTGTTCCTGGAGCAGATGCATCTGCGCTTCCCTGCGCTTAAGCTGACGGTGCTGGTCAGGGGCGGCGAGGTGCTTAACGACGCGACAATGGATGACGCCGCCTATATCGGCCTGGAGAAGACCGCCCGGGTAGTGGAGAGCGGCGTCCCGGTCGCCGGGACGGTGTACGCCATGATGACCGAAGAAGCGAAAGAAGCCCTGGACGAGGCGGATGTGATTCTCGCCAAGGGCCAGGGCAACTATGAATCGCTGAGCGGAACGGGAAGACATCTGTTTTTCTCATTCCTGTGCAAATGCGAGTATTTTACGAAACGGTTCGGCGTGCCGCCGCTGACGGGCATGCTGGTGGAGGAGCGCTGAAAAGCGCTCCTCTGTTGTTATATTCCGGTCTGTCCGCTTATTCCCCCAGCAGATAGGAGATCGTCACGCTGGCGCTGATCTCGGATTCGCCCGGCTGGAAGGAGGGGATGGCCTCGTCCATGCTCTCCTCCACGGCAAAGCTCATGGCAGAGGATTTGTCGTACCGGGCCCAGGTATCCTGCATGCCCTCGGTGATCGAGACCGCTTCTCCCAGCTCGCGCCCCTCGGCGCCGGCAAGGACAAGCGCCTTGCTGCGGGCAGCGGCGACCGCGTCCGTCAGCGCCTGCTCGTAGGCCTCGTCGTAACTGCTGCAGAGGAAGGACACATTGTCCACACTGTTGATGCCCGCGGCGACGCAGTCCGCGAACAGCTCGCCGAGCTGCCCGATCTCCTGATCTTCAATGCACAGGGAGGTGCGGACGGTGTAACCGATGATCTTCTGGTCCCCGCTTTCGGAATAGTCATAATCGGGGTACATGCTGTAGCCCTCGGTGCGGATGCTTTTTTCCTCAACGCCGCGCGCAGTCAGCGCTTCGATCACCTTGTTCACCGACTCGCTGTTTTTGCTCTGGGCGGCAGCGGCGGTCTCTTCCTGCGTCGTCACGCCGAAGGAGACGGTCGCCTTATCCGGCGTCACCATGACGGAACTGGACGCGGAGACGGTGACCGTCGCGCGGGCGGGATCCGCCGCAGTGCTTTCCTTTTCGATGCCGGCCCCGAAGACAGGCAGGGACAGGGCGCACAGCAGCGCCGCAGACAACAGGCACACAGATAGTTTTCTCATTCAGACTGACCTCCATTTCCAGGCAGCGGTCGCTGCCATTATTTCCCTCATTGTATCCGACCTGACCGCGAAGAGAAAGCAATGTTTTGTTGCTTTTTTATGAAGATTTGCATAATAAAGAGCGGAATGAATATGGTATATTAATGGATTGACAACGGCTGGATAGTGGATTAACATTTGGATATCATCAGGTTTCATCAGGAAGGAGGCACTTGTCAATGACTCTGCAGGAGATGAGGGAAAGAAAACGGGAACTCGGGTACTCCAACGAGCAGGTGGCGGCCCTCTCCGGCGTGCCGCTGAGCACGGTACAGAAGGTCCTGGGCGGTTCGACCGCAGCGCCCAGATATGAGACGCTTCGCAAACTGGAGAAGGTGCTGGGCAAAAAAGAAACAGGGGCTGCATATCCGCAGGCCGCCCCGCAGGAGAGCGTGGCTGCCGAAACTACTGCGGCATACCGGGAAAAGCAGCAGGGGGAGTACACGCTGGAGGATTACTATGCGCTTCCGGATGAGCGGCGGGTGGAGCTGATCGACGGTGTCTTCTACGACATGTCCGCGCCGACATACCGCCATCAGGCGATCATCGGCGAACTGCATATGGCGTTTTCCACCTTCGTGCGCAGCCGGAAAGGTTCCTGCAAGGTCTTTCTGCCACCCTGCGACGTGCAGCTCGATGAGGACGACCGCACAATGGTGCAGCCGGATCTGCTCGTCGTGTGCGATCGGAAGAAGATCCGCATGCGGTGTTGTTTCGGAGCGCCTGATCTGGTGATCGAGGTGCTCTCCCCCTCCACGAGGAAAAAGGACCTGCAGATCAAGACCGCCAAATATGAGAACGCCGGCGTGCGGGAATACTGGGTGATTGACCCGGACAGCCGGCAGGTCATGGTGAACGATTTTACGAAGGACTGCTTCCCCGCGGTCTACGGATTTGACGACAAGGTACCCGTCGGCATTTGGGACGGGGAGCTGGAGGTCGATTTTTCCGGGATCAGCCGGGAGATCGCGTATCTGTACGAGACGGAATAAGGATGAGGCGAATCCATGAGCACAGAAAAAGAGAAGAAAAGAAGGAACGCCCGCAGGGCACTGATCATTGCCGCAGCTGTGATCTTCCTTTTTGCCGCAGCCTTTTTCCTTTATACGGGAAGGTATTATCACGCAGATGAGACAGCACTCGCCGCGCTGGAAACGGATGAGACTGTCTCGGTAACGCAGACAGACTACGGATGGTTCTTTGACGGCCCTGCGCAGAGCGACGCGCTTATCTTTTACCCGGGGGCAAAGGTCGAGGAGACAGCATATGCGCCGCTGCTGCACCGGCTCGCCGGGGAAGGGATGGACGTCTGCCTGGTCAAAATGCCTTTCCGCCTGGCGATTTTCGGAAAAGACAAGGCCGGCAGCCTGATGACCCGGTACGATTACGACCACTGGTATATCGGCGGTCATTCTCTCGGCGGCGCAATGGCTGCAAACTATGCCGCAGATCACCAGGAAAAACTGACCGGCGTCGTTCTGCTGGCCGCCTATCCGACAAAGCAGCTGGATGACAGCCTTGAAGCGGCAACCATCTACGGCTCGGAGGACGGCGTACTGAACAGAAAGAACCTGGAGAAGGGCGATGCATATCTGCCGGCAGGCAGCGGGAAATACGTGATAGAGGGCGGAAACCACGCGCAGTTCGGCAATTACGGCCCGCAGAAGGGGGACGGGGAACCGGCCATTTCTGCGGAAGAGCAGCAGGAGCAGACCGTCAGCCTGATCATGCAGCGCCCCTGATGATGAGGGCCGCGCCGGGGGGCGCAGATGGAATTGACAGGGCCCTCCATTTTTTCTATGATGATGAAAAGTGCGGCTCTTGCAGCCGGCACGATGCTT
>CAMOKZ010000119.1 GCA_946618155.1 uncultured Lachnospiraceae bacterium
TGCTGAACAGGGTCTGCACCATGTTGGCGCCGTCGATCGAGGATGCCTCAAGCACCTCGCCCGGGATCTGCGTCAGGCCGGTGATGTAGATCAGCATGATGTAGCCGGCGTACTGCCAGATATACACGATGACGATCGCGATCATGGCAAGGCGCGTATTGGACAGCCAGGACGTCTTGGTGATCGAGATGATAACGTTGTTGAACACGAACTGCCAGATGTAGCCGAGTACGATACCGCCGATCAGGTTGGGCATGAAGTAGGCTGCACGGAAGAAGCCGATGCCCTTGATCTTGGACGTGCACAGCAGAGCCAGCAGGAACGCGATCACGTTGACCAGGATCATGTTCAGGACCACGAACACGAAGGTCATCAGGATGGACCAGATGAACGCCGGATCCGAGAACATGGACGTGTAGTTCTTCAGTCCCACCACCTGGGTAAAGCGGATACCCGTCCAGTCCGTAAAGGAGTAGCCGATACCGAGGACCAGGGGGATGATGACCGTCACCGCGAAGGTGAACAGAAGCGGGAACAGGAAGATGAAATAGACGATCTTCCGATGATGTTTCAGTGTCGGGAACAGATACAGCCCGACAAAGAAGAGGATCATGCCGCAGATCAGCATAACATGATGAAGGGTACTCCCTACATCTATCAGGGCGAAGAGCTGGGCATGACGAACACGCCCTGGAATTCCATCGATGAGTGCAGAGACATCCAGGCCATCCGCGCCTACCGCCAGTACGCCGTGGACAACCACATCGTCCCGGAGGACCTGATGATGCGCTGCATCGCCGAGATGGGCCGCGACAACGCCCGCACGCCCATGCAGTGGGATGCCGGCGAGGGCGCGGGCTTCACCACCGGAACGCCCTGGATCAAGCTCAATCCGAACTATAAAGAGATCAACGCGGAGGCTGCCCTGGCGGATCCGGACTCGGTCTTCTGGTATTACCATAAGCTGATCCGCCTGCGCCACGAGAATCCGATCATCGTCTACGGCCGCTTCATCCCGCTCCTCGAGGATTCGGAGAGCATCTACGCGTTCCGCCGCGAGCTGGACGGCCGGACGCTGACCGTCGCCTGCAACTGGACGGAGGAGCCCGTCCCCTGCACGCTGTTTGACGACGGGGCCGGCGAAGAGCTGATCTCCAACTACGCGGAGCACAAAGACGGCATGCTGCAGCCCTACGAGGCCAGAGCGGTCCTGAGGTAATGCACAGATGAGTATGGAACATACCGGCGGGTCCGGGGGGCGTCCGCAGCGCCTCCCCGGCCTTCGGGAACAGCGCCGGCACGGCACGGACGCCTTCCCCTGTTCTTTTTACATCGCGGACGAGAGCCGCGAAGCGCCCGGCACGCCCTTTGTCTGCCGGATGCACTGGCAGGACGAGATCGAGATCCTGCATTTTGAGCAGGGCGTTTTTGAGGCTTCGGTCAACACCGAGCGCTTTACGATCGACAGGGAATGCTTCTGCTTTGTGGACAGCGGACGGCTGCACGCCTTTTCCAGCCCCTCCGGCTATCTCGAGCAGGCCCTGCTCTTCGCTCCGTCGCTGCTCGCCGCCGAAGATTCCTCGGCCGCCCACGAACAGCTTCTGGGGCCCCTGGGGGACGGCCTTCTGCACTTCCCCCTCCTGGTCACCAAGGGCGATCCGGCCTTTACCCCCATCCACGAGGAATACCGGAAGATCATGCAGGTATTTGAGCGTGCCGGGGCGCGCATCCGGGACCAGTACAACGCGCCGGATCCCATCTCCCAGCTGCGGGTGCGGGCCGGCATTCTGAATATCCTCGCCGTGCTCGCCGAACACGGCCTTCTGCGCACCTCCCCTTCCAGGGAGGATCCGCGCATCGGCGACCTGAAAAAGGTCATCACCTATGTCCGGAACGGCTACGCCGATAAGATCTATATCCGCGACCTGGCCGGCATCATGAACCTGAACGAGCAGTATTTCTGCCGCTATTTCAAAAAGACGATGGGCCGCACGCCCGTCGCCTACATCAACGAGACCAGGATCCGCCAGGCGCGCCGGATGCTGAGCGGCACATCGGAAAGCATCACGCAGATCTGCAGCGCCTGCGGGTTCGGCAACATGAGTCATTTTATTGAAGAATTCCGGAAGGCGACCGGCTATACCCCGTCGCAGTACCGGCGCCGGCAGCCGTCATCCCCCGCCGGGAACGGACGCGCGGCTGAAGAAAATGCAACGGAGGAATTACAGGCATGAAAAAACAGTGGTGGCACGGAAAATGTGCCTATCAGATCTATCCGAAGAGCTTCTGTGATTCAAACGGGGACGGCATCGGCGACCTGCAGGGCATCATCAGCAAACTCGATTACCTGAAGGATCTCGGCGCCGACATCCTCTGGCTCTCCCCGATCTATGTCTCGCCGCTGGCGGACCAGGGCTATGACATCGCGGATTACTACAACATTGACCCGCGCTTCGGCACCCTCGCCGACATGGACGAGCTGATCGCCGAGGCGAAAAAGCGCGATATGGATATCGTCATGGACCTCGTCGTCAACCACTGCTCCGACGAGCACGAGTGGTTCCGCAAGGCCTGCGAGGATCCGGACGGCCAGTACGGCAAGTATTTCTATATTGAAGACATGAAGGACGGAAAGGGCCCCTGCAACTGGCGCTCCTACTTCGGCGGCCCGGTCTGGGAACCGCTGCCCGGCCATCCGGACAAGTGCTATCTGCATGTCTTCCATAAGAAACAGCCCGACCTGAACTGGGAAAACCCGAAGCTGCGCGAGGAGATCTACACGATGATCCGCTGGTGGCTGGACCGCGGCCTTGCGGGCTTCCGCATCGACGCCATCCTCAACATCAAAAAGGTCCTGCCCTTCAAGGATTATCCCGTCGATCGGGAAGACGGCCTCTCCTCCGTCCACAACATGCTGCACGAGGCGAAGGGTGTAGGCGACTTCCTCGGGGAGATGCGCGACCGCGCCTTCGCGCCCTATGACGCCTTCACCGTCGGCGAAGTCTTTGACGAGAAAGAGGAAGACCTGCCCGCCTTCATCGGCGACGGCGGCTACTTCTCCAGCATGTTTGACTTTGCGGAGACGGTCTTCGGCAGCAGCGAGAACGGCTGGCAGGACGCCGGGGGGATCACGCCGGACCAGTACAGGGACTGCGTGTTCGCCACCCAGAAAAAAGTCGACCAGATCGGCTTCATTTCGAACATCATCGAAAACCACGACGAGCCCCGCGGCGTAAGCCGCTACATCCCGGAGGGGGATGCGTGCCCGGCAAGCAAGAAGATGCTGGCCACGGTCTATTTCCTGGTGAAGGGCCTGCCCTGGATCTATCAGGGACAGGAGCTGGGCATGGAGAACGTCCACTTCTCTTCCATCGAAGAAGTAGATGATATCTCCTCGATCGACAACTACCGCGTCGCGATCGAAGCCGGCGCCACGCCGGAGGAGGCCCTCGATGCGGTCCGCCGCTTCAGCCGGGACAACGCCCGCACGCCCTTCCAGTGGACAGCCGGAGAAAACGCCGGCTTCACCACCGGGACGCCGTGGCTGAGGGTAAATCCGAACTACACCGAGATCAACCAGGCCGACGAGGCGAAGGACCCGGACTCCGTCCTTCATTACTACCGCAGGCTCACCAGGCTGCGCAAAGACCCGGCCTACGCGGAAACGCTGGTCTGGGGCGGCTTTACCCCCTGGCTGCAGGATCGCCCGGGCGTCATGGCCTACCTGCGGACGAGCGAAAAGCAGACCATCCTGGTCATGGCCAACTACCAGCGTGAGCCCCAGGTCCTGCCGCTGCCGGAAAACAGCGGATACAAAGTTCTGCTGAACAACTATTCTTCCGTAAAAGAGACGCCGGAGGGCCTGGCCCTCGAAGGCTACCAGGCAGTGGTGCTGGAGCTGGAGAAGTAATCAGTCGGTGCGGACTGCGCCGGCCTGAAGAAAACATAAAATGCCCCTCAGGCAATTCAATACAATAAGAAAGTCCTTCCAAGGCCCGCTCCCGCTTCCGTGCCTCACGCAGCGGACACTAAGCTGTCTGCTGCGCCGCGCTTGCAGACAGCAAGTGCCGGCGCTCGGCAGTCGCCCTGGAAGGACTTTTCTTATGTGTGTAAATGTGCCTGAGGGGCATTTTTCTCTGCCCGCAGGGCTGCTCTTCGGGTCAAAAACCCAGAATTCCGCACGCACGAAACAACTTTTTATGATACACTTGTTAAAACAGATCAAGTGATTGATAAAGCATTATTCGGATCAAGGGAGTTTAATCTATGCCTGTTTTTGATTTTTCCGGCGTGCCGGCCTCCGAGGGCGGCAGCGTCTGTACCTGGACTGTGTTTCGTTCGGACAAGCGGTCCGCCAGCCCGGAGGATCCCATCCTCATTCTGGACAATAGAGCAGAGAAATGGCGCCATCACTCGGACGGCATGTTTACCAGTCCTTCCAAGCGCACTTCCTTTGCCTTTGCCGCGCAGGGGGATGAGCCTGCGCGCGAGGCGGATGTGCTGCGCATTGACGCCCGGTTTACCAGCCTCATCCAGTGGCTCGGCGAGAACCGGATCAGCGTGCGCCTCTCCGGACAGAACCGTCCGGACGGCTATGCTGTCTACAAGATCCGCGAGACGGCTTTCGGCGGTCAGGCCAAGCTCTCCGCGGAGGACGGCTTCCTGCAGTTTATGATCGAGCGCCTGCTGGCCTCCGATCCCCCCTCCCAGGACCTCCCCGATGAGGATATCGATGAGACCGGAGACGGGATGAAGCTGACCAGTCTGCAGAGCATCACCGATTTTATGAAATGTGCCGGCCGCACTCTGCCGGACAATATCGGCCTGTGGGCCCGCCGCAACCTGGCGGTCGCCCGCTCCCACGAGGTCTCCCCGGAGGAGAGACGGCACGCCCAGCGCGCCCTCTCCATCATGATGAACATCCAGTGGAAGAACAATTATTTCGAATCCATCGATCCCGTCGAGGCCAGGCGTATTCTTGACGAGGAACTCTACGGCATGGAGACGGTCAAGCAGCGGATCATCGAGACGATCATCCAGATCAACCGCACGCACACGCTGCCTGCCTACGGCCTTCTCCTCATCGGCCCCGCGGGCACGGGCAAATCCCAGATCGCCTACGCGGTCGCGCGGATCCTGCGGCTCCCATGGACGACTCTCGATATGAGCTCCATCAACGACCCGGAGCAGCTCACCGGCAGCTCCCGGATCTACGCGAACGCCAAGCCCGGGATCATCATGGAGGCCTTCTCCATGGCCGGGGAATCGAACCTGGTCTTTATCATCAACGAGCTGGACAAGGCAGCCGCCGGCAAGGGGAACGGCAATCCCGCCGACGTTCTGCTCACCCTCCTCGACAACCTCGGCTTTACCGATAACTATATCGAGTGCATGATCCCGACCGGCGGCGTCTACCCGATCGCCACGGCCAACGACCGCGACCAGATCAGCGCGCCGCTGATGTCCCGCTTCGCCGTCATTGAGATCCCGGATTACAGCGAGGAGGAAAAGAAGATCATCTTCTCCGAGTACGCCCTGCCCCGGGTCCTGCGGCGCATGGGCATGCAGCGGGAGGAATGCGCCGTCACCCCCGAAGGTCTGGACACCCTCGCCGCGCTTTACGCGGGTACATCGGGAATCCGCGATCTGGAGCAGGCCGCCGAGCACATGGCTGCCAACGCGCTTTATCAGATCGAGGTGGACGGGAAAAAGAATGTCATCTTTGACGGGGAAGCGGTGCGCCGCCTCCTCGGCTGAGCAAAAGGGCCCGCGGGCACCGAAACAAAGAAAATCCGCGCAGACTCAGCACGGTCCATCAATCTACAATACATAAATGCCAAGGAGGTGTACTGCTATGGGTATTGTCGTTTTTGGCGCTGTCTTTGTTGATGTGAAAGGCTACCCGCTCGCCCCCTACATCCCGGGCGGGCGCAACGTCGGGCGCGTGCTGCAGGTGCACGGCGGCGTATCCCGCAACGTGGCGGAGGATATCGCGAATGTCGAGCTGCGCCCCACCTTCATCAGCGTGGTCGATGAGGGCGGCATGGGCACGGATGTCATTGACAAGCTGCGCCGCCATAAGGTGAATACGGATTATATCATCCGCGAGCCGGACGGGCTGGGCACCTGGCTGGCCATCTTTGACAACAGCGGCGATGTGATCGCCTCCATCTCCAAACGGCCTGATCTGTCCGCGATCGAGAAGGTGCTGAAAGAGCACGGCGATGAGATCTTTGCCGCCGCGGACAGCATCGCGGTGGAGATCGACATGGAGCCGGAGCTTCTCGGTCCCATCTTCGACCTTGCCGAAAAGTACGGCAAACAGGTCTACGCTGTCGTCTCCAACATGTCCATCGCCATCGAGCGGCGCGATCTGCTGATGCGCACCGCCTGCTTCGTCTGCAACAAGCAGGAGGCCGGCCTGCTCTTTTCCGAGGAATTTGAGTCTGTCCCGCCGGCACAGATGCAGCAGATCCTGCAGGAGAAGATCAGCCTTGCCCGCATTCCGCGCATGATCGTGACCCTCGGGCCTGAGGGAGCCGTATACGCCTCCGCGGACGGCGACGACGGGTACTGCCCGGC
Organism: uncultured Lachnospiraceae bacterium; assembly: GCA_946618155.1. Lineage (GTDB taxonomy): Bacteria > Bacillota > Clostridia > Lachnospirales > Lachnospiraceae > CAMOKZ01. Next base: position 6,583 of record CAMOKZ010000119.1, read on the forward strand.
CGTCAACGTGGAAGTGGTCGACACCACGGGCGCGGGTGACGCCTTCTTTGCCGGCGTCGCCATCGGCCTTACCTACGGCAAAAACCTGGCGCAGTCCTGCGAGATCGGCTCCCGCCTGGCTGCCTCGGTCATCGCGACCAAAGAAAACGTCTGCCCGCGTTTCCGGCCGGAGGAATTCGGCATCGCGCCTGCGGATGCCTGAAGCAGAA
>CAMOKZ010000120.1 GCA_946618155.1 uncultured Lachnospiraceae bacterium
ATCCGAACATCTGTTCCCCTGTGAGAAAAATATAGCACCCGAACATGTGTTTGTCAATCGCCAATCGAACAAACATTCTATTTTCATTGCAAAGCGCCCTGCGCTGTGCTATACTTGAGAAAATGAAGCCAGGCCGGCGTTTGTGCCGGCAGATCAGTATACCATGCCGGCCCCGCGGCCGGACGTAAGGAGGTCCATATGTCGAAAGGTCCCATCACCGCAAAGCAGGAAGAGATCCTGGAATTCATCAAATCGGAGATCCTGCGCAGGGGCTTTCCGCCCGCCGTCCGGGAGATCTGCGACGCGGTGCGGCTCAAATCCACCTCCTCCGTCCACGCCCATCTGGAAACGCTGGAGAAGGCCGGCTACATCAGGCGAGACCCCACCAAGCCCCGCGCCATCGAGATCCTTGACGACGACTTTGCCCTGACCCGCCGCGAAATGGTCAACGTCCCCGTGATCGGCACGGTCGCGGCCGGCGTTCCGCTCCTGGCCGAGCAGAACATCGAGGACTACTTCCCCATCCCGGCGGAGCGCATGCCCAACGTGCAGACCTTCCTGCTCAGGGTAAAGGGCGACAGCATGGTCAACGCCGGCATCTTTGACGGGGACATGGTCCTGGTCCGGGAGCAGCCCACCGCCAGGGACGGCGATATCGTCGTCGCGCTTCTGGATGACTCCGCCACCGTCAAGACCTACTACCGGGAGGACGGGTACATCCGCCTGCAGCCGGAGAATGACTTTATGGATCCCATCATCGTGGAGGGTCCCCTGCTCATCCTCGGCAAGGTCTTCGGCATCTTCCGATTCCTCGAGTGATCCCGGAATAAGCATTCGGAAATTTCCCCGCAGAATCAACTGCCCCGCGCATCCTGAAGGGTACGCGGGGCGTCTTGATTCTCTGTTCATCATATCGCGGCAGAGCCGCTTTTCTTTACTCTTCCTCGTTCTCCTCTTCTTCCTGACCGGGCACCTTGATCTGCGGCTCCGTAAAGCGGCTGACCAGTCCCGTCAGAAGCTGGCGCGTGAGCACCGCGTGGAAACCCTGGGGATTGAGCATGATTCCTTTAGCTTCCTTCGGCAGCATCTTCGCCAGGTCCTCAAATCCGATGAGTCTGGCGATCATGCGCTGCTTCTTCGCGAACTTCTGGAACTCGATCGTATCGGAGAAGGCGGGCATAAAGACGCTCTCGTCCTTGGTCTTGAGCATCGGGATGCGGATATTGCCGGCCTTGAGCTTATCCTGCAGCGTTCCCTCTCCCTCGCCCGGAACAGCGGGCACCAGGTAGCGGCTGCGCAGCAGATTGGCGGCAAATTCCTCCTCGAGATCCTTCAGGTTCTCCTTCTCCTCATTGGGCACCTGTCTGGAGGCCTCCTGCATGAAATACAGGCCGGTCAGCTGCAGGGACGGGTTGAGAACGGGTCTCTGTCCTTCCGGCAGCCTGGAAAAATCAGGCTTCGGGAACAGTTCCGAAAGCTCCAGATGCGTATCTGTGCCGTTCTGCGCGACGTAGACGATCTCGTTGACGTCCAGGCTGTAGAGCAGGGAGAAAAGGGCCGGGAAAACGTTCTTCTTGTAGAGAACGCCCCTGAGCAGGAGCTTCTTTTCCGTGTAGGCCTTGGAGAACTCCTGCAGCTGCTCTTCTTTCTCGAACAGCCAGACCTGGTCGTTGCCGGTCTCCTCGTCACAGACCACGAGCGGCATGTTGGTATACGCGCAGAACGCGCAGATCAGGGAGGTCTTTGCCAGGATCTTCCTGATCAGGAAGCTGTTATCGATCGCCATGATTATTCATCTCCTTCACCAAGCTGTTCGGGGGTAACGGCCTCGCCGTCTCTCCAGATCCGTTCCAGGTCATAGAACAGGCGGTTTTCCGTATCAAAGATATGGATGATGATATCGCCGTAGTCCATCAGGATCCAGTTCGCGGTCTGATAGCCCTCCGTCTGGCGGGGCGTATACCCGGCCTTGCCGAGCATCTCCTCGACGTTGTCGGCCATTGCCTGCACCTGGTTGCGGTTGGTACCGGAGGCGATCAGAAAATAGTCCGCAAGAACGCTGACCTTCTCAATGTTGATGATCTGCACGTTCTCCGCCTTCTTGTCCTCCAGAGCGCGGTAAGCGATCGTTGCCATTGCCTTTGCTTTCTTGTCTGCCATATGCCGTTCCCTTTCCCCGCCAGCGGCGGTAATCTAAAGGTTATTTTTTCAGTGCACCGGTGCCGGTGCCCCTGCTATTTCCGTCTCAGCCGGCGCGCTCTTGCTCTTCGGCGCGCTCTTGTGGTCGCACAGCTCACTGTAATAGTAGTAGGAAAGCTCCGTATTCTCGTCGAGCTCGCTGTCCCCGCTCTTTAAGTACTGCAGGGTATCGCGCAGGGTCATCATCACAGCCCTGTCCAGATCGATAAAGGCCTGTTTCCGGATCACATCCAGGTTCTGCGCCTTCTGACGCATCGGCTCGATGTAGTCCGCCAGGAAGATGATCTCCTCCATCAGCGTCATGCCGGGCCTTCCCGTCGTATGCCAGGCGATGGCGCCGAGGATCTCCTCGTCATCCACGCCGTATTTTTCCTTTGCCATCCAGGCGCCGAGCTTTGAGTGCAGAAGGAAGGGATTCTCCTTCTCCGTCCTGGTCACCTCGATGCCGTATTTCTCACAGAGCCGGATCTTCTTGTCGTTGGGGATGCACTTGGCACAGTCATGCAGGAGGCCTGCCACCTGGGTGCGGTGCAGATCCGCGCCGTGACGCATCGCCAGCGCGGCGCCCGTATACATGACGGCCAACGAATGCCGGTACCGCTCGGGATCAAGCTCTTTTCTGAGTTTCTTTTCCAGTTTGGGAATGTTGTAGGTCTTCATGTAGTTCTCCTGGCTGTCCGTTTCCTGCCGCTTTCCCTGTGCCTCTACTGCGCATCATCCTCCGGACCGGCCTGGTAAAGGCCACGCTGCAGGATGTACGCGTAAACGCTCTCCGGCACGTAATACCGGAAGGTGCGGCCTCCGGCACACCGGTGCCGGATATCGCTGGACGAGATATCCAGGTTCGGCACGCCGAGCACGCGGATGTCCGCGTCGTAGATTTTCTTAAGGTGCGCGATCTGCGCCTCCAGCTCCTGCGTCGTCATTCCGTCGCGCACGCTGGCCGCGATCGTGCAGAGCCGGCAGATCCGCTGCGGATCGCGCCAGGTCTCAAACTGCATCAGGGAATCGCCGCCCATGATGAAATAGTAATCCGTATCCGGATTCGCCGCGGTCAGCCGCTCCAGCGTCACCCTGGTGTAGGTGTAGCCTTCGTCGTGCATCTCCTGCAGGGAGACCGTAAACCGGTCATTTCCTTCAACGGCCAGGCGGACCATGTTCACGCGGTCCTCATCCGGCGCGCCGTCCCGCAGGGGTTTGTGCGGCGGATGGCCGGAGGGCATGAACATGACCTCGTCGAGACCGAACTGCTCCAGCGCGGTCTCCCCGAGGATAAGATGACCTACATGTATGGGGTCGAACGTGCCGCCCATAATTCCGACTTTCCGGCGCATATCTACTCCTTATGCCGGGAGGGTGATCCGGCGCTTCTTCTCATCCTTCGCCTCTTTGTAGAGGACGATCTTTTTTCCGATGACCTGTACAAGGATGGAACGGGTGCGTTCCGCGAGGGTCCGGGCGAGTTCGTCCGTCTCTTCCATGCAGTTCTGCAGCACCCCTACCTTGACCAGTTCCCTTGCCTCAAGCGCCTGCGCGACGGCTGCGGTCACATCGGGCGTAAGCCCGCCTTTGCCGATCTGCACAAGGGCGTCTTCCTTCATGGCAAGGCTCTTTAAATATGCACGCTGTTTGCTTGTCATATGACCTCCCTGAATGATTATGATTATACCACATCCCGGTCCCCCGGGCAATGGCGGCGCTTATCCCCGGCGGCCGATGGAATCCCGCTCCGCCGCGAGCTCGCCGGCAAGCCTCCCCGCGTTCCACAGCATGTTGTGGGGCGTCAGTACGGCCTTCAATCCGATGCGGATCCCGGCGCGCCTAAAGCCTGCCAGGATAGCGTCAAGCTGATCTTCCCGGACAAAGCAGAATACCGCCATCTCTTCCGCGGGTCCCCGGTCCGGCGCTTTCCCTCCGGTCTCCGGCGCCCGGTCTGCAGCTGCGGAGACGCTGCGCATCGCGGCAAAGATCTCCGGGCCGCTGAGGCCCGCAAGTACCCCGACGGGCACAGATTCGTCTTTTCCGGCCACGCACACGGGCGCTGCGCCCGCGGCAAGGCAGACTTTTGATACCGCGTCCGCCCTCTCCTTATCCATATGAAAAAGGAGCACCCTGGCTTCTTTTGATTCTCTTTCCATTCCGGCTTCTCACGATTTGAAATATTCGAACTGGTGCCCGTACATGCGCACGGTGTCCCCGTCCGTGATCCCCAGCGCCTCAAGCTCCTCCAGGATTCCGGTATCCTTCAGGAAATTCTGGAAGAAGCGGAATCCCTTCTCGGATTCCAGATTGGTATAGCCGAGCATCTTCTCGATCTTCGGGCCTTCCACGATAAAGATGTGGGGATTGCCCGGGTCACGCTGCACCGTGTAGGGCAGGCGGTCCGGCGCGAGATGCTCATCCGGGAAATACTCCTGCTCGTAGCGGACCGGCTCGCTCTCCAGGGAGGAGAGGATCTCCCAGACCGCGTGGATAAGGTCGTCGAGGCCTTCTCCCGTCGCGGCGCTGATTCCGATCACGCGGGTCTTATCGTCGCCGAACTCTTCGCGCAGGGCGCTGACCGCAGCCTCGCGGTCCTCCGGCGCCAGAAGATCCAGCTTATTTGCCGCGAGCACGCAGGGGCGCTGCGTGATCTCCTCGCTCCAGGCGGCAAGCTCGCTGCGGATCTGCCGCACATCCTGGGCGGGATCGCGTCCCTCGGACCCGGCGGCGTCCACCAGATGCACGATCACTCTCGTGCGGTCGATGTGCCGGAGGAATTCATGGCCCAGGCCGAGCCCCTCCGACGCGCCTTCGATGAGTCCGGGAATATCCGCCATGACAAAGCCTTGTCCCTCCCCGATATCCACGACGCCGAGGCCCGGCTCGATGGTGGTGAAGGGATAGCTGCCGATCTTCGGGTCCGCGTTGGTGACCCTGGAGAGCAGCGTGGATTTGCCGGCGTTCGGGTAGCCCACCAGACCCACGTCCGCGATCAGTTTGAGCTCAAGCAGGACCTCGAGCTCTTTCGCGTCCTGGCCCGGTCTCGCGTATTTGGGCGCCTGCATGGTGGAGGTGGCGTAGTGCATGTTGCCGGTGCCCCCGCGGCCGCCCTTCAGGATGACCTTGCGCTTCACATCGCCGGACATATCGGCGATCACCTGGCCCGTCTTGCTCTCGCGGATGACGGTGCCGGCCGGGACCTTCAGGACGATATCCTCGCCGTTCTTCCCGTGGCAGCGCTTCTTTTTGCCCTCCTCGCCGTTACCGGCGGCGTATTTCCTGCGGTGCCGGTAATCGGACAGGGTGGTCATGCCCTCGTCCACTTCAAAGATCACGTCTCCGCCCTTGCCGCCGTCTCCGCCGTCCGGACCGCCGTCCGGTACGAACTTTTCCCTGCGGAAGCTGACATGTCCGTCTCCGCCTTTGCCGGAGCGGATAACGATCGTGGCTCTGTCTGCAAACATATCTTTTTCTCTCCTAAAAACGGGCTCCAAATCTCATGTGGAGATCTGGAGCCCGGTCCTTCTTTCTCTTACCGTTCCGCCGGAACGATGGAAACCTGCTTTTTGTCTCTTCCTTTTCTCTCAAAGCGAACGATGCCGTCGACCAGAGCGAACAGCGTATCGTCACCGCCGCGGCCTACGTTCACGCCCGGATGGATGTGAGTACCGCGCTGTCTGTAGAGAATGTTGCCGGCTTTAACAAACTGACCGTCCGCTCTCTTGGCTCCCAGTCTCTTCGCTTCGGAGTCACGGCCGTTCTTCGTGGAACCGACACCCTTTTTATGAGCAAACAGCTGAAGGTTCATTTTTAACATGATGTGCACCTCCTGATCGTCTATGTTCCTGATTATTCTTCAGAACCGGACTCATCCCGGTCCTGTTCGGGGCACGGGCCGTTTTCGACCTTAATGTACCCGCTACCGTATGTGCTCTCGATCGACGTAAGTCCAAGGGCGAGACTCTCCAGCAGAAGCTGTGCGCCTTCGGACTGATCGTCCTGCAGCACCATCTCCAGATAACCGCCGTCTTCCTCCTCCGTCACGAACATGGCCGCTCCCGTGAGCGCCTCGATCGAATTGACGCAGTTGACCGTGAGCGCCGAGACCGCCGAGCAGATGATGTCCTCACCCTCCTCGCCGTATCCCGCGTGACCGCTCACGCAGAAGCCCTTCAGCCGGTCATCTTCCCTGTAAAGCGTGACCCTGATCATTTTCGTCAACCATTGATCTTGTCGATCTTGACCTTGGTAAAGAGCTGTCTGTGACCCTGCTTCTTATGATAGCCGGTCTTGCTCTTGTACTTGTAGACAATGACTTTGCCGGATTTGCCGTTCTTTACGACAGTACCCGTGACGGTAGCACCCGCGACATCCGCGCCGACCTTCAGGCCGTCATTGCTTACAGCCAGGACCTGGTCAAACGTGACCTGCTCGCCGGCCTCCACACCGAGCTTCTCAACGAAGATCTCGTCGCCTTCCGATACTTTGTACTGCTTTCCGCCAGTTGCAATAATTGCGTACATAGGAACACCTCCCATAAAATTACTCGCCAGATGTGGCGGCCTTACGGCGCTTAAGCCTCTCTGCGCGGCATACTCAGTTA
>CAMOKZ010000121.1 GCA_946618155.1 uncultured Lachnospiraceae bacterium
TGACGGACAATTCGAGAAAGAGGGAAAACGGGACGGAATGCATTCTGTGCATGGAATGCGTCAGGAACTGTCCCAAAGGCGCGCTGTAAAATACCGAAAAACAGGGGGTGACCTTCGCCACCCCCGCTTTTTTTACTCTCCGCTTGCCCCGTAGTTGGACAGGACGCGGGCGGACGGGTCGTCCACGTCGCAGCCCTTCCAGGTGCGGTTCGGCATCCAGAAATCCGCGATCATTTCCGCCTGCCCGGGATAGTATTTTTCGAAGATCTCCCGGTAAAGCAGCGATTCCTTGGTGAAGGGGCGCCCGTGCGCATAGCGCAGGCGCTTTTTTTCGTACTCCGCGTCGGTGTACTGTTCTTCGGCATAGGCCTTCAGATAGTCCACCATGGAGTGGCCGACGGCGTCGGAGAAGGCCGCTTTTTCGCGCCACAGGATGCCCTCCGGCAGATAGTCCCCGTCCGCGAAGGCGCGGCGCAGCAGATATTTTCCCTTGCCGTACCGGTTTATCTTCAGCTCCGGATCCAGGCTCATCACGTACCGCACAAAATCAAGGTCGCCGAAGGGGACTCTGGCTTCGAGGGAGTTTACGCTGATGCAGCGGTCGGCCCGGAGCACATCATACATATGCAGCTCCCGGATGCGCTTTTCGGCTTCCGTCTGGAAGGCGGCGGCGTCCGGCGCGAAGTCGGTGTACTTGTAGCCGAACAGCTCGTCCGAGATCTCCCCGGTGAGGATCACGCGGATATCCGTCCGCTCATGGATGGCCCTGCACACGAGGTACATGCCCATGCTGGCGCGGATGGTCGTGATGTCCCAGGTGCCCAGCAGCTCGATGACGGTCTCCAGGGAGGAGATGACTTCCTCGGGCGTCATGTAGACTTCCGTGTGGTCGGCACCGATGTATTCGGCCGCCTGCCTGGCGTATTTCAGGTCGATCGCGTCGCTGCGCATGCCGATCGCGAAGGTGCGGATGGGATGGCTGCATTCCTTTGCCGCGATCGCGCACACGAGGGACGAATCAAGCCCGCCGGAGAGGAGGAAGCCGACCTTCGCGTCGGCGATCAGCCTCTTTTTCACGCCGGCGATCAGCTTTTCGCGTATTTTCCCGCAGGCGCTCTCCACATCGTCATGGCAGACTTCCTCTGCCGCCGCGATGTCCGTGTAGCAGACGAACTCTCCGCCCTTCCAGTAGTGGCCGGGCGGGAAGGGCATGATCCGGCTCACGAGGCCGGTCAGGTTTTTCGGCTCGCTGGCAAAGCAGATCACGCCGCTTGCCTCATACCCGTAGTAGAGCGGGCGGATCCCGATCGGGTCGCGGGCCGCGATGTATTCTTCCCTGTCCCCGTCGTAGATGACGCAGGCAAATTCCGCGTCCAGCATGGCGAACATCTCCGTGCCGTACTCGCGGTAGAGGGGCAGGAGGATCTCGCAGTCACTGTCGCTCGCGAAGGTATAGCCTTTTTTGATCAGCTGGTCGCGCTGCGCCTTAAAGCCGTAGAGCTCGCCGTTGCAGACGGCCCAGTTTCTGCCCAGGCGGAAGGGCTGCATTCCCTCGGGCGTCAGGCCCATGATGGAGAGGCGGCGAAAGCCCAGGAGGCCGTTACCCGTGTCGATGACGCGGCAGGCGTCGGGGCCTCTGGAGACCGTGCGCGCAAAGCCGTCGGTAAATCGCCGCATGTCGGTGGCGGGACCACAGCAGACCATAATCGAACACATGATAAGACCTCCTGTCTTTAGGATTTTGACTGGTTATTTGACGCCGAACAGCAGATCACCGTAGGTCGGGAAGGGCCAGAAGCTCTTTGCCGTCAGCTGCTCAGCCTCATCGCAGGGCACGCGCAGCCTGCCCATTGCGGGCAGCAGGGTATCCCGGATCATCGCGGATTCCTCCACGACATCCGAAGCGTCGTGCAGGGAGAGCAGGGCGGTATCCAGGTCCGCCGCGGCGGCGGCGATCTCGTCGAGCAGGGTGGAAAGCGTGCTGACGAGGGTGGTCTCATAGCTGCATTTCAGCTCCGGCACAGCGGCCTTCTTGGCGGCCGCCTTCCCGGCCACATCGCCCGCGTAGGCTTCGATGGCGGGCGCGATCAGGGTCCTTGCCATGGAGACCATGGTGTTCGCCTCGATCACGATGCTGCGGCAGTAGTTCTCCAGCATGATATCTCTCCGGGAGATCAGCTCATCCATGGTGAAGACGCCCAGGGAGGTCAGCATGGTGACGTTCTTTTCGTCGAGCAGGTGCGGCATGCAGTCCGCGGTGGTGCGGTAGTTGGACAGGCCGCGGTTCTTCGTTGCCTCCTCGATCCACGCGTCGTCGTAGCCGTTGCCGTTGAAGATGATCCGCTTGTGGTCGCTGATCGTCTTTTTGATCATGTCGTGGAGGGCGGCCTCAAAGTCGTCGGCGGCCTCCAGACGGTCCGCATAGATCCGCAGGCTCTCGGCCACCGCACTGTTGAGCATGATGTTCGCGCAGGCGATGCTGTTGGAGGAGCCGACCATGCGGAACTCAAATTTGTTGCCGGTGAAGGCGAAGGGTGAGGTCCGGTTGCGGTCGGTGGTGTCGCGGGAGAAGCGCGGCAGGACGTCCACGCCCAGCTTCATGACCGTCTTCTTCGTCCCCTCGTAGGGGGTATCGGTCTCGATGGCCTCGAGGACGGCGTTCAGCTCATCCCCCAGGAACATGGAGATGACCGCGGGCGGCGCCTCGTTCGCGCCGAGACGGTGGTCATTGCCGGCGGTGGCGACGGAGAGACGGAGAAGATCCTGGTAATCGTCCACCGCCTTGATCACGGCGCAGAGAAACAGCAGGAACTGGGCGTTCTCGTAGGGCGTATCGCCGGGGGAGAGCAGGTTCTGGCCGCTGTCGGTCGCGATGGACCAGTTGTTGTGCTTGCCGCTGCCGTTGACCCCGGCAAAGGGCTTTTCGTGCAGCAGGCAGACAAGGCCGTGCCTGGCCGCGACGCGCTGCATGATCTCCATGGTCAGCTGGTTGTGGTCGGTGGCCACGTTTGTGGTGGTATAGATGGGGGCCAGCTCGTGCTGGGCGGGCGCTACCTCGTTGTGCTCGGTCTTGGCCATGATTCCCAGCTTCCAGAGCTCCTCGTTGAGGTCCGCCATGAAGGCGGCGACGCCCGGCTTGATCACGCCGAAGTAGTGGTCGTCCAGCTCCTGGCCCTTGGGCGGCTTCGCGCCGAAGAGGGTGCGGCCGGTATATTTCAGGTCCGGTCTCTGGTCGTACATTTCCCGGGTGATCAGGAAGTATTCCTGTTCCGGACCGACGGAGGAGACCACCCGCTTTGCCGTGTCGTTCCCGAACAGGCGCAGGATGCGCAGGGCCTGTTTGCTCAGCACCTCCATCGAGCGCAGCAGCGGGGTCTTCTTGTCCAGGGCGTGTCCGCCGTAGGAGCAGAAGGCCGTCGGGATGCAGAGGGTCTTTCCCTTAATGAAGGCGTAGGAGGTAGGATCCCACGCGGTATAGCCCCTCGCCTCAAAGGTGGCGCGCAGGCCGCCGGAGGGGAAGGAGGAGGCGTCCGGCTCGCCCTTGATCAGCTCCTTGCCGGAGAACTCCATGATCACGCCCCCGTCCGGGGAGGGGGTGATGAACCCGTCGTGCTTTTCCGCCGTGATTCCGGTCAGGGGCTGGAACCAGTGGGTAAAATGGGTAGCCCCGTGGGCGACGGCCCAGTCCTTCATTGCCGAGGCGACCGCGTTGGCAACGCTGATATCCAGCCGCGTTCCCTCATCGATCGTTTTCCGGAGGGAGGCATAGACGTCGGCGGGCAGGCTCGCCCGCATGATCCGGTCATCAAAGACCAGGCTTCCGAATAATTCTGGCAGTGTACCCATATCTACTCCTTTCCCGTGCCCTTCGGCACTGCTTACGCAACAAAAAAAGGCAGAGACGCTTTCCGCAGCCGGAAAAAAGACGTCTTTGCCTTTACGATGTGGAATTTTACATCAAACCTTGAGCCGTGTCAACTCCCTTATTGACAAATTAGTACAAAAAGATTATGATGCCTCCAGAGGCAAAGGCGTCTCTGATGGAAAGAACATCAGAGGGGCCTTTGTCTTTTTTTATTGGAAGCGGCGGCAGCCGCGGCCGGGAGACCGAAGGTCTCGAGGTTAGCGCGGCGAATTATATGAGGAACAAGCGATGAAGAAGAACTATACCTGGACACAGCCCGAACATGATGCCTGCGGGATCGGCGCTGTGGTGAAGATCGACGGCACCGCCTCCCACGCGGTGCTGGATGACGCGCTTTCGATCGTGGAAAAGCTTGCCCACAGGGCGGGCAAGGACGCCAGCGGGACGGTGGGCGACGGCGTCGGCATCCTGCTGCAGATCTCCCACGATTTTTTCCGGGAGGAGGCCGAAAAGGCCGGGATGGAGATCGGGGAGAAGGGAGAGTACGGCGTCGGCATGTTCTTTTTCCCGCAGGACAGCTTAAAGCGGACCTTCGCGATGCGCCTGTTCGAGGTGATCGCGCGCAAGGATGGCATTGAACCGGCCGGCTGGCGGCCTGTCCCCACCCATCCGGAGATTCTGGGGAAACGGGCGGCGGACTGCATGCCCGCCATCTGGCAGTGCTTCCTGAAACGGCCCAAGGAGGAGCAGTCGGCCGCAGGCTTTGACCGGCGTCTCTATGTGATCCGCCGGGAGTTTGAGCAGAGCTCGGAGGATACCTACATCTGTTCGCTCTCCTGCCGGACCATCGTGTACAAGGGGATGTTCCTCGTTGACCAGCTGCGCCGCTTCTATGAGGACCTGCAGAGCCCGTCCTACCGCACGGCCATCGCCATGGTGCACTCCCGGTTCTCGACGAACACCCTGCCCAGCTGGGAGCGGGCGCATCCCTACCGGTTCATCGCCCACAACGGGGAGATCAATACCATCCGGGGCAACGCCGACCGCATGCTGGCCCGCGAGGAGACCATGCACTCCCCGCTGCTGGAGAAGGACGCGGACAGGATCTACCCGGTCATCGCGGCAAGCGGATCCGATTCCGCCATGCTGGACAATACGCTGGAATTTCTTTACATGAACGGGATGGACCTGCCCCTGGCCATGATGACCCTCATCCCGGAGCCCTGGAAGAACAACCGGTTCATGAGCGAGATGCGCCGGGATTTCTACCACTATTACGCGACGATGATGGAGCCCTGGGACGGCCCGGCGGCCATCCTCTTTACCGACGGCGAGGTCTTCGGCGCTACCCTGGACAGGAACGGGCTGCGCCCCTCGCGCTATTACGTGACGGACGACGGCCGCCTCATTCTCTCCTCCGAGGTGGGCGTGCTGGATATCGCGCCGGAGCACATCATCCAGAAGGCCAGACTCACGCCGGGCAGGATGCTGCTGGTGGATACGGGGAAAAAGCGGATCATCTCCGATGAGGAGTGCAAAGAGACCTACGCCGGCGCCAGTCCCTACGGGGAATGGCTGGACGCCCGCCTGGTGCGGCTGGGGGACCTGACCATCCCGAACCGGCACGTTCCCGACCATACGCAGGAGCAGAGAGACCGGCTCTACAAGGTCTTCGGCTACAGCTATGAGGAAGTAAAGTCCTATATCATGGAGGCCGCCCAGACCGGGAAGGAGCCGACGGTCTCCATGGGGCACGACGTCCCGCCGGCGCCGCTGGCAGGACGGGCTCCGCTCCTGTACCGCTTCTTCCACCAGCAGTTCGCCCAGGTCACGAACCCGCCTATCGATTCGCTGCGGGAAAAGATCGTAACCGACACGACGGTCTACATCGGCTCCGACGGCGACCTGCTCTGCGAAAAAGGGGAGAACTGCGCGGTCCTGGAGGTGAACAACCCCATCCTCACCGGCGTGGATATCCTGAAGATCCGGGCGATGGACCGGGAGGGCTTCCGCACCGAGACGGTCTCCATGCTCTACTATAAACATACATCCCTCGCCCACGCGGTGGCGCAGCTTTACCTGCGCGTGGACCGGGCGGTGGCCGGCGGCGCCAATATCCTCATCCTCTCCGACCGGGGCGTGGACGAGAACCATGTGCCCATCCCGGCCCTGCTTGCCGTCTCCGCGGTGGAGCAGCACCTGGTGCGCACGAGAAAGCGCACTGCGGTCTCCCTCATCCTGGAGAGCGGAGAGGTGCGGGACGTGCACCAGACTGCCTGCGTGCTGAGCTTCGGCGCCCGGGCGGTGAACCCCTATCTGGCCCACGAGTGCATCGGGGAACTGATCAGCCTCGGGCTGCTCGACAAGGACCTGCATACCGCCGTCCGGGATTATGACCTGGCGCTGCTGGGCGGCGTGGTGAAGATCGCCGCGAAGATGGGGATCTCCACCATCCAGTCCTACGAGTCCGCGCGGATCTTCGAGTGCGTCGGCCTCTCCGCGGAGCTGATCGACGAGTATTTCACCGGCGTTGCCAGCCGGGTAGGCGGGATCGGAATCAAAGAGCTGGAGGAGGGGATCGCCTACCGGCATGACCGGGCCTTCGATCCCATGGGACTGCCGACGGATACCGCCCTGGACAGCACGGGCTTTCACAACCTGCGCAGCGGAAAGGGCAAGGAGGCGCACCTCTACAGCCCGGAGACCATCGTCCTGCTGCAGCAGGCCGTGCGTGCCGGCAGCTACGAAATGTTTAAGGAATACGCCGCCCTTGTCGACGATCCGGCCAATCCGCGCACCCTGCGCAGCCTCCTGGAATTTGTCCCGGCGGGAGAGCCGGTGCCCCTTGAGGAGGTGGAGCCTGCGGAGGAGATCGTAAAGCGCTTCCAGACGGGCGCGATGAGCTACGGATCG
>CAMOKZ010000122.1 GCA_946618155.1 uncultured Lachnospiraceae bacterium
CGCAGGATACCGGGATGCCGCGGCCGGTCAGACGGCTGTTCACATAGCAGGGAACAAAGCCGAACTGCGTCTGGAACGCGGGCCAGCACTTGCCGGCGATGCAGACATACTCTCTGTAGCCCTTGTGCGCCTCGACCCAGTCAAGCAGGGTCAGCTCATACTGCGCGAGCTTGCTCAGGACTTCCGGCTTCTTGTTGCCGGCGCCGAGCTCTTTCTCCATGTCCGCGATGACTTCCGGAATGCGGGGATCGCCGGCATGCTTGTTGAAGGACTCGAACAGATCCAGCTCGGAGTTCTCTTCCACCTCGACGCCCAGATTGTAAAGCTGCTGAATGGGGGCGTTGCAGGCCAGGAAGTTGTTCGGACGCGGACCGAAGGTGATGAGTTTCAGCTTGGAAAGACCGATGACCGCACGGGCGATCGGCAGGAAGTCGTGGATCATGTCCGCGCACTCTGCCGCGGTGCCGACCGGATAATCCGGGATGTAGGCCTTAACCTTGCGCAGGCGCAGGTTGTAGCTGGCGTTAAGCATACCGCAGTAAGCGTCGCCGCGGCCGTCGCTCAGGTCGTTCTGGCTCTCTTCCGCAGCCGCGATGAACATCTTCGGGCCGTCGAAGTGCTTCGCAAGCAGGGTCTCGGAAATTTCCGGACCGAAGTTGCCGAGGTAAACAACGAGGGCGTTGCAGCCGGCCTTCTTCACATCCTCAAGAGCCTGGACCATGTGGATCTCGCTCTCGACGATGCAGATGGGACATTCGTAGATGTCTTCCGCGTCATACTTGCTGGTATAGGCGTCGATGAGGGCTTTTCTGCGGTTCACGGAAAGGGATTCCGGGAAGCAGTCTCTGCTGACCGCAACGATACCTACTTTTGCTTTTGGTACGTTCATCATGTTGGTTATCCTCCTCTGCATATATATGTGCTGTTACTCTGTGTTCTCTTCAGCAAATGCCCTGTGCGGGCCCTGTGCTCTGTTTCTTGCGTGCGCCTGCTCAGCTGATCTTCGGGAAGATCTCCTTTACGGCCGGATAGATCTGCGCGAACTGCGCGTAGCGGGCGTTGTATTTTTCAACCAGCTCCGGATCGGGCTCGATGGTATCGACGATCCTGACAATGCTCTTTGCCGCGCTGACCACATCCGGGTACTCGCCGCAGGCCACAGCCGCCAGCATGGCGCCGCCCATGGACGGGCCTTCCTCGACCTCTACCACGTCCACCTTAATGCCGAGGACGTTGCAGATGATCTTCTTCCACAGCGGGCTCTTCGCGCCGCCGCCGCTGATCTTGGTGCGGGTGATGTTGATGCCGAGCGCCTTTGCGACCTCGAAGCTGTCGCGCAGCGCGAAGGCAACGCCTTCAAGGACAGCCTGCGTCATATCCGCGCGGGTCGTGTCCATCGTCATGCCGATGAAGGTGCCCCTGGCTGCCGGATCGTTGAGCGGGGAACGCTCTCCCATCAGGTACGGCAGGAAGAACACGTGGTTCTCGCCGAGCTTGTCGATCGCCTTCTGCTCGCCGGCGTAATCCCCGGTGCCGATGATGCCGTCCATCCACCACTTGTTGCAGGAGGCGGCGGAAAGCATGCAGCCCATCAGGTGATAGTGGCCGTCCGCATGCGCGAAGGAATGCAGGGCATTGAAGCGGTCCACGCCGAACTTGTCGGACGAGATGAAGATGGTGCCGCTGGTGCCCAGGGAGATGGTGCACTGGCCGTCGCCGACGGTGCCGGTGCCTACCGCGCCCGCGGCGTTGTCGCCAGCGCCCGCGGCTACCTTTACGTTGTCGGAAAGACCGATCTGCTTCGCGATCTCGGTCTTCACCGTGCCGACGCACTCATAGCTCTCAAAGATCTGCGCCAGCTGATCCCTGCGGACGCCGCAGATCTCCATCATCTTCTCCGACCAGGTACGGTTCTTCACGTCGAACAGCAGCATGCCGGAGGCATCGGAAACATCCGTGCAGAAGGTGCCGGTCAGCATGTAGGCCAGATAATCCTTCGGCAGCATGATCTTGCTGATCCGCGCGAAGTTCTCCGGCTCATTCTCCTTTACCCAGAGGATCTTCGGGGCGGTAAAGCCGGCGAAGGCAATGTTCGCAGTGCAGGCGGAAAGGGTCTCCTTCCCGATCACATTGTTGAGGTAATCCGTCTCCTTCGTCGTTCTGCCGTCGTTCCAGAGAATGGCGGGACGGATCACGTTGTCATTCTCATCCAGAATGACAAGGCCGTGCATCTGACCGCCGAAGCTGATGCCCGCGACCTGAGAAGCGTCTTCTTCCGCGAGCAGTTCCTTCAGGCCCTCGATGGACTTCTCATACCAGTCCTCGGGGTTCTGCTCCGACCAGCCCGGATGCGGGAAAAACAGCGGATACTCCTTCGATACGATCCTGCGGATCTTTCCTTTTTCGTCCATCAGCAGCAGTTTTACTGCGCTGGTGCCCAGATCAATACCAACGTAAAGCATTTCTTCTCCTTTCCCGTGCACGTGCACGCCCTGTACATATCATAATCCATATATAGGTATATTGCAAGCGGAAATCCTCTATATCCTGCCCCTATTTTACGCTTCCTCCCCCCTTTTTCGCAAGGGGGGCGAAAGGGATTCCGCCCCCTTTTCCGTCGTGCCGGAGCGCCCGTCAGGAAAGCGGTTGACGATGGGAAAACCAAGGTGGTATTCTTAGTGAAAATGTTTTGCTATGATCGGAGGAATGATCCTTGGTTACCATGAAGAAGATCGCCGAGCTTGCGGGCGTCTCCCGCGGCACGGTCGACCGGGTCCTGAATAACCGCGGCTCGGTCAGCCCCGAAACGGAAAAGAAGATCCGCGAGATCGCCCAGCGCCTCGGCTACAAGCCGAACCTGGCCGGTCTCGCCCTTGCCGCGCAGAAGAAAAAATGCCGGCTGGGCGTCATCCTGTTCGGTCCGGACAATCCCTTCTTTGACCGGGTCCTGGCGGGCGTCTCCGAGCAGGCAGCGGCCCTTGCGGAATATGACTGCGCCGTGCTCATCCGGCAGGTCTCCTTCGACGCGCAGGCGCAGCTTGACGCCATCAGCGAGCTGGCGGCGGAGGGGATACACGGCCTCGTGCTCACGCCCTACAACGACCCCGCCATCCGGGAGCGGATCGACCGCCTCGCCGACGAGGGCATCCCCGTGGTCACCACGAATACCGACATCGAGGGGAGCCGGCGCATCGGCTACGTGGGCAGCAACTACTACCGGGACGGCCAGACGGCCGGCGGGCTCATGCGGCTGGTCACGGGCGGAAGGGCAAAGCTCGGCATCATCTCGGGCTCATCGAGGGTCCTGTGCCATACGGACAGGATCGCGGGCTTTACCGAGGTGATCCGGAGGACCGCGCCGGGGATCGAGATCCTCGATACGCTGATGAACCACGATGACGAGGCGGAAAGCTACGCGGTGACCTCCCGCTTCCTGAAGGAGCATCCGGAGGCGGACGCGGTCTTTTTCGCCGCGGCGGGACTCGGCGGCGGCTGCAGGGCCATCCTGGAGAGCGGCCGGGCGGAGGGCATCCGGATCATCTGCTTCGACGCGGACGAGACGCATCGCCCCATGCTGGAGAACGGGCTCATCAGCGCGTCCATCAGCCAGCAGCCCATGCGGCAGGGCTCTCTCCCGCTGCGGCTGCTCTTTGACCACCTGACCACGGGAAAGCTTCCGGATCCGGAGATCAGCTACGTAGACGCTGCGATCAGGATTCGTGAGAACCTGTGATCAGCATTTCCGATTTCACAATCCGTACCGGTTGTGGTATAGTACCGTTAGCTTCGTGCAGAGAAAGGTATAGTTATGTCAGAGATCCTCATTGAAAATCTGTCGAAGACGTTCGAGACGGCCGACGGGACCGTCGAAGCCCTGAAGAACGTCTCGCTTTCCATCGAAGAAGGCGACATTTACGGCATCATCGGCATGTCGGGCGCGGGCAAGAGCACCCTGGTCCGCTGCATCAACTTCCTGGAGGTGCCCACCGAGGGCACGGTCACGGTCCGCGGCAGAAAGCTCAGCGACTGTACGGAGAAGGAGCTCCTGCTCATGCGGCGGGACATCGGCATGATCTTCCAGAGCTTCAACCTGCTCATGCAGAAGAACGTCCTGGAAAATGTCTGCTTCCCCCTCTACATCCAGGGCAAAAAGAAGAAGGAAGCCAGGGAAAAAGCCCTCGGGCTGCTTGACATCGTCGGCCTCAAGGACCGCGCGAAGGCCTATCCGGCCCAGCTCTCCGGCGGCCAGAAGCAGCGCGTGGCCATCGCCAGGGCCCTCGCCTCCGACCCGAAGATCCTGCTCTGCGACGAGGCGACCAGCGCCCTCGATCCGCAGACCACCTCCTCCATCCTGGAGCTGCTGCGCAGGATCAACAATGAATTTAAGATCACGATCGTGGTCATCACCCACCAGATGTCCGTGGTGCAGGAGCTGTGCACCAAGGTGGCCATCCTCAAGGGCGGCGAAGTCGCGGAGTCCGGCCTGGTCTCCGATATCTTCGCCCATCCGAAGACGACGGTAGCCCGCGAGCTGATCATCCGGGACGCGAACCCCGGATCGCGCTCCTTCGATACGAGGGAAAAGATCAGGCACGGCGAGAAGATCCGAATCGTCTTCTCCGAGACATCCTCCTTCGAACCGGTCATCGCCAACATGGTCCTGACCTTCGGGGAACCGGTAAATATCCTCCGCGCCGATACCAAGAACATCGGCGGCATCGCCCACGGCGAGATGATCCTGGAGTTCGACAAAGACAGCACGCAGACCGCGCAGATGAAGGAATACCTTCGCTCCCGCGGGCTCGCTGTAGGGGAGGGTATCGAAGATGTGGAATTCTAATACCGTAAACATGATCCTGGAAGGCATTGTCGAGACGCTGCAGATGACGGTCATCTCCACCCTGCTCGGCTACCTGTTCGGCCTGCCCCTGGGCGTACTGCTGTGCGTCTCCGACAAGGACGGCTTAAAGCCGAACGCCATCCTGTACAAGATCCTCGACGTGATCACGAACATTTTCCGGAGCATCCCGTTCCTGATCCTGCTCATCCTGATCATCCCGCTGACCCGCCTGCTGGTGGGCAAGAGCTACGGCACCGCGGCGACCATCGTGCCGCTGACGATCGCGGCCATCCCCTTCATCGGGCGAATGGTCGAGTCCTCCTTAAAGGAGGTCGACCGGGGCGTCATTGAGGCGGCAAGGTCCATGGGCGCTTCCACCTGGCGGATCATCTTCCGCGTTATGCTGGTGGAGGCAAGGATCTCCCTGATCTCCGGCGCGACCATCGCGACCGGCACCATCCTCGGCTATTCCGCCATGGCGGGTACCGTGGGCGGCGGCGGACTCGGCGACATCGCCATCCAGTACGGATATTACCGGTACCAGTCGGACATCATGATCGTGACGGTCGTCCTGCTGGTCCTGCTCGTTCAGCTGTTTCAAACGGCCGGCGCCTTCATCGCGGGCCGTCTGGATAGAAGGAAGTAGTCAACGGTTTTGCGGCCTCAGGCCGCCAAAGAGGAGGTTTATGATGAAGAAACTGACAGCAGCACTGATCACCGGTATTGCGGCGCTTGCCCTTACCACCGCAGTCTTCGCTGACGACGACACCACGATCAAGGTCGCGGCCTCCGCCACCCCGCACGCGGAGATCCTGGAGCAGGCAGCCCCCATCCTTGAAGAGCAGGGCTACACCCTCGAAGTCACGGTGTTCGAAGATTATGTCCAGCCGAACAACGTCGTCGAAGCCGGCGATTTCGACGCCAACTATTTCCAGCACATCCCCTACCTTGAGAGCTTCAACGAGGAGCAGGGCACCCATCTGGTGAACGCCGGCGGCATCCACTACGAGCCCTTCGGCATCTACCCCGGAAAGAAAGCCGATCTGTCTGAGCTTGCCGAGGGCGACGACATCGCCATCCCGAACGATACCACCAACGAGGCGAGAGCCCTTCTTCTCCTGCAGGACAACGGCATCATCACCCTGAATGAGGGCGCTGGTCTGACCGCGACGGTCAACGATATCGCCGAGAACCCGATGAACATCAACATCGTCGAGCTTGAGGCCGCGCAGGTCCCGCGCGCCGCTGCCGACGCCGCCTTCATCGTCCTGAACGGCAACTACGCCATCCAGGCAGGCTTCATCGTATCCAGGGACGCTCTGGCCTACGAGGCTGGCGACTCCGAGGCTGCGAAGACCTACGTGAACGTCATCGCCGTCAAGGAAGGCAATGAGACCAGCCCGAAGATCCAGGCTCTGGTCGACGTGTTAAAGTCTGACGAGATCGTCAGCTTCATCAACGAGAAGTGGGAAGGCGCCGTCATCCCCTTCGTCGAGGGTGAGGAAGCCGTAGAGGCCGCCACCGAGGCCGCCACCGAGGCGCTCTGATCTTTTCGCTGAGCAAGCTTCAGCACAAAAAACACCGGAAACAGAATAGCAGAACCCCCTGTCTGCAGGTACCCGGTACCATGCAGCAGGGGGTTTTATTTATTTTGGTCGTTTCTGTAATGTTTGGTCGAAACCAAAGCAATTGTTACCGCAGCGATGGTTATCATTTAGTCCGGCAATCCCCTACCGCAAAATGGTAATAATCTTATGCCATAAAACACTTTGTTACTAAATATCCCTGGCCGCACTCACGCTGCTCACGCTACTCCCGCAGGATCTCCTCCGCGTCGTCGTCCTCCTCGCCGGC